>URJU01000069.1 GCA_900548315.1 uncultured Coprococcus sp.
ATATAATTATTTGCAGTATCTTATACAAGAGATCTAAGAACACAGAAATTACAGAGATATCTCCCACCATTACCCATATACATACCAGTTTTAGGAATATCCCCATCAGAAACTCAGATAATATTTTTTGCTTAAACTTTTTTGATTATATCATACTTTACACTAAATAGTGATTAAGATAGAATAAATTTTGTATTTAAGAAATAGCAACAACGGAGGTTTGAACATGAGTACAGTTGGCATAGTGTGCGAATATAATCCATTTCACAAGGGACACCTGTATCAAATTGAGAAGGCAAAAAAAATTACCGGTGCCGACCACGTCATCTGTTTCATGAGCGGCAACTTTTTGCAGAGAGGCGTGCCGGCTTTGGCTGACAAATTTACAAGAGCTGAGATTGCCCTTAAATGTGGAGCAGATATGATATTTGAAATACCTTTTGTATACTCAACTGCAAGTGCAAGGGACTATGCAACCGCCGCTGTTACCATGATGGAACTGTCCGGGATCATCGACTATATATCATTCGGCGCAGAAACAGACGATATAAATCTTCTGTCACACATAGCCGACATTGTGGAAAATGAACCTCATCAGGTATCTGCCCTCATCCAAAAGTATATGTCCTGTGGCATGACCTACGGTGCCGCCAGAGCTGATGCTATTGCTGAGTATATATTTGATAAAAATACATCATTAGAATATAACGGATACTCAAAGGATATGATCGACCACATCCTGTCCAGCCCGAACAACATTCTTGCCATTGAATATATTGCAGCATTGAAAAGAATTGGATCCACCATAAAACCCGCCATTATCAAACGTGTGATATCAGATTACAATAGTTCAGAAGCCAGCCACGACATCTGTTCTGCCTCAGCCATCAGAAACATATTGGAAACTGCTGATATAGAGGAAATTAAACGGCACGTCCCCGAGGTGTGTTATCAACATCTTTCCTCATGCTACAAAATATCTTTTCCAATATATGACGATACTCTCTCCAATCTGCTCATAGCTGCAAGGCTTTTTTACGACAGAGATCAGAGATTTGATCACAGTACCAAATTACATCCAGATATTGTAGATATGGATAACGATCTGTACAACAGACTCATGAAACTCAATAAGACTCTTTCTTTTTCAGAGACTGCAATGTCACTCAAATGTCGGAACTATACTTTGACCCATATACAGAGAGCTATTCTCCACTATATAACACAGGTATCTGGAAACGATTATACCCAATATAAGGCAGGCGGATGGATATACTATCTCCGTCTATTGGGTCTCAATACAAAAGCCGGAAACACGATCAAAAAAATGAAGAAGGGAACAGATATACCCGTGATAACAAAAGCATCGGATTCTCATTCCATGCTTAACGGTTACGGAATTTCCATGTTCAGATACGATATAAAATCGACTGATATATATAACAGCCTTGTGTATAATATGTATGGAACAAAATTGCGAAATGAATTTGAGCACACAATACCTGTAATAACCCGCTGATCTCTAGCCATATATCACGATCGCATATCATGATGTCATATTGCGATCATATATAACGATCATTATCCTTGTTCATATATATGTTTCTACATGCATAAAATATATTTATGAAGAACGTATTTTATATGATCCTTATAACAACTGTAATTTTATTCACCTGTCTCAACGCCTCTGTCATAGCAGACGGCTGCAGGCAGGGTATTTCACTGTGGTACAGTTCTATAGTACCTGTACTACTTCCATTTATGCTGCTCACAAGTGTGATCCTGGACACCCTTGATCTAAATCACATGACAACCGGATTCGCATGTATTCTGTCTCTCATCATAGGATTATTCTGCGGTTTTCCAACCGGTACATTAGTCATTTCTTTTTTTTACAAAAACAATAACCTCTCAAGGCATACAGCGCAAACACTACTACCCATTTGCAACAATGTGAGCCCAATGTTTTTATATGGTTATATCTACTCTGAATATCTCTATAAATATATGACTCTGCATGAACTTATTATCTGTCTCTATGTACCACAGATTGCATGTACCATGATTACATTTTGCATATACTACACACACATAAATATATATATCAAATCAACTGTGTCAAAAATATTTCCAGGTAATATTTTCTCACATACATCAAGTGAGATTGCTGCCACATCCCTCCACGGCAGCAAATATAAAAACGATAATATTATAAACTCATCAATATATAATATAACCGCCATAGGTATATTCATTGTCATTTTTTCTATAACATCCAACCTGATAACACATTTTTTTCCATATAAGATCACTCAGACTGCAACATCTTTTTTAGAAATTTCATCAGGAATAAACTCGCTTGCGTCCATAGATATACCATATAAAATAAAGACAGTTCTGTTTCTGTCTCTCACAGCTTTCGGCGGACTTTCCGCACTGTTTCAAAGCTATGGTCTAATACAAAAAACAGGACTGTCTTTCTTCAAATATATATCTGCTAAATGTCTTTACAGTTTAATATGCGCTACAACGACGATCATCATATTCTAACACAATAAGCTAATATACAGAGAACCGGTATTAAACACAAACAAATAATATACGATAAAATCAATCATCGAGATACTCTTCGTCATCATCCTCTTCATCATCGTAATCATCTTCATCATCATATTCGTCATACTCATCATCGTAATCATTGTCTTTTGGAGTGTACTCTGTCTTTCCATATACATTATATTCGTCTTCATCTGTATTAAATGCAGAGTCTGTCTGCTCTGGCACACCATTCATCTGATTAATACTCGAATCAAGCTCAGTCATGTTATCTGCAACTCTTGCTGCATTCTCCTCAAGCGACTTTATCAGATTCTCATAATTTGCACGCTCAGCCTGAAGTGTTGCGTTTATATACTGGCTTATCTCAGCAAGCTTGTCCTTTGAATAGTACATCGAACCTGCTCTTACCTGACTTGCATCCTCATTTGCTTCTGCAATGATCTGCTCTGCCTGACTTCTTGCCATGTCAGTAATCTCATTTGCACGGAGATTCGCCTGCTCAACTATCTGGCTCTGATCAACAAGTCTATTTGCCTCTGCAACGGACTCTGTGATGATTGAGTCGGCTCTGGCTCTCGCATCAGCAAGTATAGCCTCCTTGTTTCTCATGATTTTCTTACATCTCTCTATCTCACTTGGCATCTTGAGCTTGAGCTCTCCTACCATCTGCATAAGATCCTCTTTTGGTACAATGATCTTGCTGGAAGACAACGGCTGAAACTTACAACTGTCAATAAATATCTCTATCTCACTGATCATTTCTTCAATACCTTTTCTTGCCATCTTATTCTCCTCCTAATTATCTATCGCAAACTACATTTGAATATCTGCAAACCTCTTTTTTAGAATATCCTGTATCTGTTCCGGAACAAAATCCTTTACGTCCACACCAAAACTTGCATACTCTTTGACAACACTTGAGCTGAGATATGAATACTGGATATTGGTTGTCAAAAATACCGTATCAATGTCCGGTGCAACCTTTCTGTTACTCTGGGCTATCTGCAACTCATACTCAAAGTCTGTAACAGCCCTCAAACCTCTGACTATGACCTTTATGTCATTCTGTCTTGCATAATCTACCAAAAGCCCGCCAAACCCAACGACTTTAACGTTAGGTATATCCGAAACTACATTCTTTAACATATTAACACGTTCGTCTAAAGAAAACAATGGTGTTTTTGCAGTATTGTTAAGCACACCGACAGTCAATTCATCAAACATTTCCGCAGACCTTTTGATTATGTCCAAATGTCCAAGTGTGACGGGATCAAAACTTCCCGGATAGATTGCTTTACTCATTTTCAAGTCTCCTATAAATAAATGTATGCTTATTTGTCTTGTACTTCTTTATCTTATAAATCTCTAACCCGATCTCCTCCAGATAATCAAACTCTGTATCAAGATCAGATTCAACCACTATGATAGTATCATCTGATACTATATCAGAACCTGATAGTCTCACAAGAACATCTCTCTCAAGCAGTCTTCCATACGGAGGATCCATAAATATGATATCAAATACATCCTTCTGTCGCTCAAGCGTACTAACTGAACTAACAGCATCTGTGCTTAGTATCTGTGCTCGATCTTTAAGTTTTGTAAAGTCAAGATTCTTGTTTATACACTCAAGTGCCTTTCTGCCATTTTCAACAAACACAGCACGGTCTGCACCTCTGCTGAGTGCCTCTATACCTATAGCCCCGCTGCCACTGAAAAGATCAAGGAAATTACTCCCCGGTATATCCGGTGAAAGTACATTAAACAAAGTCTCCTTTATACGGTCTGTCGTCGGTCTGGTGTCCATAGAATCAACCGTGACCAGTTTCAGACTACGTGCGGTGCCTGCTATAACTCTCATCTTTTTCTCCTAACCGACCGCAACTTTCTCTGCGGTCTCAATAAATTTACAGACTTTTTTATAACACGATGGCATCTAAAATACAAGACTGAAGAGAAATAATCCTGATCATTTGCCCAATATCCTATCCCTCACATATTTGCCCGTATCTGACAGATCTTCTGCAGTTATGCTAGATGTCGCCTGCGAATCAGATCTCAAAAGAGCTGATGTCTCATTCTTGTTACATAAACTCCATGACGCGTAACTGAGATTGTTGTCATTTATCAGTTCAAACCAGGCATCTGAAGAATCGTAATCTATCCCGCCATTTCCCGATGCGTCACAAAGACTGAACTCACTTACAAACACAGGAAGACCATTTGCAAGAGCAGACTTTACTTTGTTTCTCAGATCATCCTTATGAGTTGCCGCATAAAAATGCACCGCATACATTATATTATCATATCCTGTGATTGGATCCTCAGATACAACATCAACATCCTGACTCCATGTAGGTGTTCCAACTATTATTATCGCATTCTTGTCATTTTTCCTTATCACCGGTATGATAGTCTCCGCATAACTCTTGACATCAGCCCAGGAAGTTCCGCCATTCGGCTCATTGCATATCTCATAAATAACATTATGGTTTGATGCATACTTTGCTGATACATCATCAAAAAATTCCTTTGCGTCATCTATGTGTGTATTTGGATTGTTATCGTTCAGTATATGCCAATCAACAATGACATACATACCCAGCTCAGTAGCTGCAGCCACACCGGTATCGACCATTTTCTTGATGCTTTCCTTGTCACCGCCACTGCAGTATCCATTGCTGTCACCCGTATCCGTATACATTGCTATTCTTATGAGATTTGCACCCCAATCATCCCTTATGGACTGAAAAGCCCCTTTATTCACATAATCAGGGAACCAGGTTATACCATGTGTGCTGACACCCTTAAGCTGATATTTATTGCCCGATTCATCTACTATGTCTGTCCCATTAACAGAGAGCTGTCCATGATTATCAAATGGTGTTCCGTCTTCTTTTGCTGTCGAGGAATCTCCGCTAACTGCGGTGTTTTCCTGCGCAGTAACGTTGTCACTTCCCCTGTATTCTTTTCCATCAATATACAAAATATAATCCACAACCGTGAGATCATCCGATGATATATTGTATCCAACATTCACTGAACCGTTTGCCTGTATATCCTGGTTATACTCTGCCGGAGTTATTGTCACTGTGTTTTCCTTTATCTTCTTTTCACCATTCCATATATTGTCAATGAACGGCTTTCCCTTGTAAATCACATCAAGTTTCCAGCCAGACACACTAGCTGCCGTCTTGTTGTATATATTAATGTTCTCTGTGGCACAAGTTTTTCCATCTGCCTCCCATGTACTGTCATGTCCTATCTCTGCATAAAATTCTGCATTTGCTTTTCCAACAGACTCAGTTTTTTCTTTCTGCGTTTCCGCCGCTGAACTCTCCAAATCAACAGCATTCTCGTCGGATTTTTCCTCTGTCGCACTCTCAGTTTTGGCAGGAATACTGTTATCATCACCTGATCTGCCCTTTATCAGCATATATCCCATAACACCTACAACCACAACAAGCACAGCTATTATTATCCCCATTATCAACGTCTTTTTACTTTTCATGATTAACCCCCTTTTATATAACCCTATAACTACAAAACTGGCTGAAAATAATGACCAGTCATACCATTTTCTTGTATTTTTCTGTCTATCTCATCTCCATAGCCGTCATACACCTCCTGCGCCGCCTTGAGCATGTCCGCATGATTATATATATCGCCGACCTTAAACATGACGTCACCGCTCTGTCTTATGCCAAAGAAATCGCCGGGGCCTCTCATCTTCAAATCCTCGCCTGCTATAAAGAAACCATCATTTGATTTTTCAAGGACTCCGAGTCTTTCCATAGTATCCTTGTCCTTTTTTCCACTCACAAATATACAATATGACTGGAGCTTTCCTCTTCCTACACGACCTCTTAACTGATGTAACTGTGCAAGTCCAAACCTCTCAGCATTTTCAACCATCATTACCGTTGCATTCGGATTGTTGATCCCAACCTCGATAACCGTCGTTGAGACGAGTATGCTTATACTGCCATTTGCAAAATCCTCAAGTATCTTATTCTTCTCTTCAGCTCTCATCTTGCCATGAAGACATGTTATCTGTATATCACATCCAAACTGTTCCTTAAACGTGCTGCTCAGTTCCTCAGTATACTCTGTCACATTTGCAACATCATCAAGTACCTCACTTGCCTCCACCATAGGACACACTATGTATACCTGATGTCCCATCCTGACTTCTTTCATTATAAACTTTTGCGCTGTCTTTCTATAGCTCTCGTCCACCACACAGTTTTTGATAGGTATCCTCCCCGCCGGGAGTTCATCTATGACAGATATATCAAGATCGCCGTACATTATGATCGCCAGAGTACGCGGTATAGGTGTGGCACTCATGACAAGGGTATGTGGATGTCCCCCCTTCTCAGCAAGTCTCTCCCTCTGTTTTACGCCAAATCTGTGCTGTTCATCCGTAACCACCAGCCCAAGTCTTGAATACTCAACCTTATCTTGTATCAGCGCATGCGTCCCGACGATGACTGCAACATCACCATTTTTTATATCATGATACATGAGTCTCTTTTCCTTAGCAGTCATGGAGCCAGTGAGCAGTCCTACCGTTATCCCATATGGAGCAAATTGAGCTTTTAGTTCCTTATAATGCTGGACTGCAAGGACTTCCGTAGGCGCCATGATGACACCCTGCCACCCACTCATCGCAGCAGCAAATAGCCCCACAGCTGCAACTATCGTTTTTCCAGAGCCTACATCTCCCTGCACAAGTCTGTTCATAACATGATCTGAGGACATATCTGCCAGCATATCACGCACAGCATTCATCTGTGCATCCGTGAGTTTAAAAGTAAGATTTTCGATAAATCGCCGCACATCATCATCACAAGCTATCACGCAATCATTTCCATATGTCACACTATCCTTTTTTAGTCTATGCATATCAGCTATAAAACTGTAAAACTCGTCAAATGCAACTCTCTTTACCGCCTGTTTTAGATGATATTCATCAGCAGGAAAATGTATCAATGAAATAGCGTCTGAAAGTGTCATTATACCATATTCTGACCGAGCTGTCTCTGGGATATAATCTGTAAATCCAAGAGCTGCCGG
The DNA here is from genome assembly GCA_900548315.1 of uncultured Coprococcus sp. Lineage (GTDB taxonomy): Bacteria > Bacillota > Clostridia > Lachnospirales > Lachnospiraceae > Coprococcus. The sequence continues at coordinate 7,642 of URJU01000069.1, forward strand.
AAGTGCATTTCTAACTGCCTTCTGAATTGTCTTTGAGGATATTCCGGGAGTCACAGTGTAAACCGGCTGCCATACATTTGTGAGAGTCTGGTATTTGTCAGGAGTAAAGTATTCTGGTTGGGACATGGTCATCATTCCGCTTTTGTATGAAACATCCCCCGAAAATACATATTCCTGACCTATGCGAAAGAAATTACGTAAAAAAGGACAATTAAACCATATCAGCTTAATTGTCCCTGTGTAATCCTTTGCATAGACGATGGATATGGTAAGCCCCCTGACTTTTTTTACTTCAACTCTACTGTTGATCCTTGCCCTGACAGACTGCCTCATTCCAGTCTGCAGATTCTCAATATCAACCGGATCATCATAGGATATATACGTTCTGGGATAATACATAAGAAGGTCTGAAACCGTATATATCCCCAGCTTAGACAACGTTTCTGCCGTCTTATCGCCTATTCCCTTTATCGTCTTTATAGAGTCGCTAAGTACCATATATCTACCTCAAAACAGATGTGTCATATCTGCCTATTCAACTGAAACTATATAATAATATATAGGCTGTCCGCCATAGTAATACTGAACGTCAACATCAGGATATGCCTCCTCGACCCTGTCCGCCAGCTTTTGCGCGTCTTTCTCTGAAACATCAGCACCACTGTAGATACTGATAACCTCAGCATCGTCATCCACAGCATCCGCGATGAGTTCAAATGTCACCTGCTCAATATCATTTCCTACGCTGACAAGGCCCTTGTCACCGATTCCCATGATATCCCCCTCCTTGATAGCCTTGCCATCTATAGAGGTGTCTCTGACCGAATATGTCACCTGTCCACTCTTTACATTCTTTACTGCCGACTTCATAGAAGACTTATTTTCCTGGACATCCGCAGTGCTGTCAAATGCTATCATAGCACTTATTCCCTGTGGCGCATTTGCTGTAGGAACTACGATTATATTCTTGCCCTCACACAGCGTTGCCGCCTGATTTGCGGCAAGCACAACATTCTTGTTGTTTGGGAGAATAAATATATTGTCTGCGTTCACATCATCGATGGCATTGAGCATATCTTCAGTGCTTGGATTCATGGTCTGTCCACCCTCAATAACATGATCTGCGCCAAGTTCCTCAAAGAGTTTCTTCAGACCGTCACCCATTGAAACTGTTATGAAACCATATTTCTTACGCGGCTCAGCATGAACTGTTTTCCTCTGCTGTCTCTCCTCTTCCTGCCTCTCAGCCTCATCGCGCTCAGACTGGCCGATGACTCTCTCATGGTGCTCTATCCTCATATTGTCTATCTTCATATTGGTAAGATATCCAAGTGTGAGTCCCTTCTCAAATGCCTGTCCAGGATGATTGGTGTGCACATGTATCTTCACGATATCATCAAGTGATACACACACTATCGAATCTCCTATAGACTCAAGAAAACTCTTGAGATCATCTTCCTCTTTTTCGCCGTACGTTTTCTCAAGGTTTATGATAAACTCTGTACAATAGCCAAACTTTATGTCGGCTGTAGATATCTCGTCATTGCCCGCACCGGTAGTCGACTTCTTTATATTCACAGATCCTGTATTTTTGTTAAGTTCAACTGTCACGCGTCCCATAAGACAATCTACAGCACCCTTTAATACAACCATAAGACCCTGTCCGCCGGAATCCACCACTCCTGCCTCCTTGAGAACAGGAAGCATCTCCGGTGTGGAATCAAGTACTGCGTCACCATATTCTATGACTTCATCACAAAACTGCTCAAGTGACATATCAGCATCCGCGCACTCTCTCGCCTTCGTTGCCACCCCCTTGGCAACTGTGAGGATAGTTCCCTCCTTAGGTTTCATTACTGCTTTGTATGCAGTCTCAACAGCTTTCTGGAATGCGTCCGCGATATCATGTATATCTATAGTTCTGCTGTCCTGAATTTTTTTACTAAAACCTCTTAGAAGCTGGGATAATATAACTCCTGAATTACCTCTTGCTCCACGAAGTGAGCCTGTAGACATCGCTTTTGCAATAGATTTCATATCATCAGAAGCTACCTCGACCTCCTTAACAGCCGATAGTATAGTCAGTGTCATATTTGTTCCGGTGTCTCCATCAGGCACAGGGAATACATTTAGCTCATTGATATATTCCTTATTCTTATCCAGGTTATTTGCACCTGCTATAAACGCCTTCTTAAGTGCAAGTGCATCAATCGTATTACTCACGTCTCTGTATCCTCCAAACTAATCCATTACTTTTACATCTTCAACAAACACATTGATCTGGCTTACTTTAAATGAAGTGAAATCTTCTACTTTATATTTCACTGACTGCATGAGGTTGTCTGTGACAGCCTTTATGCTTACACCATACGCCACAACAATATGAAGTTCTATCACAATATTGCCATTTTCATCAAATTTTACATTTACACCTCTGGATACATTGTCCCTGCGCAGCTGCTTTACTATTCCATCCTTAACACTTACTATGCCCATTCCAACGATTCCAAAACAATCGAGGGCGGTCAGTCCTGCAACCTGAGCCACTACACTCTCATCTATGCTTACCTTTCCATTATCTCCATTTATATACTCTTTCATGGCATAACTCCTTTCTACCGAGTTAAAAACATAGTTATTTAATGATTATATCATAGTTACATAAAATTTCAAGAAATGCCGCACTCTATGGGCATATTTACATTATTTACCATCTGTCTCTTATACACATCTCCGAGCCCACGAGACGCG
>URJU01000070.1 GCA_900548315.1 uncultured Coprococcus sp.
TATGAGGGCAGCAGAAGCCGGAAGGCACTGGAGACTTATCTCCTGGCAGTCGGCGTTACCAGAACCCCCGCAGAGTATCAGAGCGTGGTAAGAAGACTCGGTGTAGAAAAAGAGGTTCTTCAGGATATCAAGGAGAAGCTGGCAAAATTTGGCAAAAAGCCGGAAGTTTCGGCTGACCTGGACAATCCGGATGAAATACTTCAAAAGCTCACCCGAGAATATCACAGAAGCACAGGTTCTTAAGCAGAAGTCCAGAATCGTCAAAAAATATCAGATCAAAATGGGAAATTCTCCAAATAGACTGGACGAATCGTACAGAATCTGGTAAACTAGACGTATAAATTGGAAGTGGTAAGACCAACTTCCGATAAGATTAGGAGGAATTTATCATGTTAGTAAACGCTTCAGAAATGCTGAAAAAAGCAAAAGCTGGTCATTATGCAGTAGGTCAGTTCAACATCAACAACCTTGAGTGGACAAAGGCTGTTCTCCTCACAGCTCAGGAGCTTCAGTCACCTGTTATCCTTGGTGTTTCAGAGGGCGCTGGAAAGTATATGACAGGATTTGAGACAGTTGCAGCAATGGTTAAGGCTATGCATGATTCACTTGGAATCACAGTTCCTGTAGCTCTTCACCTTGATCACGGAACATACGAAGGATGCTACAAGTGTGTTAAGGCTGGTTTCACTTCTATCATGTTTGATGGTTCACACTATCCATTCGAGGAGAACCTTGCTAAGTCAACAGAGCTCGTTAACGTAGCTCATCAGCTTGGCCTCTCAATCGAGTGTGAGGTTGGTTCCATCGGTGGTGAGGAAGACGGAGTTATTGGTATGGGCGAGTGCGCTGATCCAGATGAGTGTAAGACTATCGCTGATCTCGGTGTAGATATGCTTGCAGCTGGTATCGGTAACATCCATGGTAAGTACCCAGCTAACTGGAAGGGACTTAGCTTCGAGACACTTGATGCTATCCAGCAGAAGACAGGTGTTATGCCATTAGTTCTTCACGGTGGTACAGGTATCCCAGCTGACATGATCAAGAAGGCTATTTCACTTGGCGTTTCAAAGATCAACGTTAACACAGAGTGCCAGTTATCATTTGCAGATGCTACAAGAAAGTACATCGAGGCTGGTAAGGATCTCGAGGGCAAGGGATTTGATCCTAGAAAGCTTCTCGCTCCTGGTTTCGAGGCTATCAAGGCTACTGTTAAGGAGAAGATGGAACTCTTCGGATCAGTTGGTAAGGCTAACGACTAATCAGCTATCTTTGACAGACTAATTAACAAATGTAACGATAAACTATCCGGTACCTATCGGACAAGTATCGCTCACGTAAACTTAAAGGAACCCCATCACAGCTTATATGAGCCATGATGGGGTTCTTATTTCTTTATTATATTAATTTTGTTCTGATACATCAGCATTTTTCTTTTTCCTGCTTATGATCCACCACACAGGTACTGATGCCAGTAAGAGCAAGGCTGTCGCCACACTAAACCATGATCCAAAACTAAGTCCTGTCTCTTCCCACGGGTCCATTTTTCTCAGATCTATCAATGCCAGTACAAACTCCAGTATAAGAGCTCCACCAACTGCAATTGATATAATTAGGTCTACTATATAGCACACTGCTTTGTCAATAAATGCACATATTACATCCGCTAATATGACGATCGTAGCAATTAGCAACGAAAGTACAGTTATTCCAAACACTCCACTTATAGTTCTAACATCAGAACCTATATGTGCATACGGAAGAAATACTGATACCAGTGCCATGATCATCCCAACTATATTAAGTATATTAGGAATATGTGTATGCCCCTTCTTCACATCAGCATGGGTATCCTGTCTATTTTCATACCCCATATAACCCATGGGGTTGTCATATGTCTGCTGCCACGGCTGGCTGTACTGTGGCTGACTATATTGTAGCACTGGCTGACTGTGCTGTGGCTGGCCATACTGTGGCACCTGCTGACTCCACTGTGTTACCTGGCTGTTCTGCTGCTGATATGGCTGCTGCCACGTCTGCTCCGGCTGGTTATACTGTGGCTGACCATATTGCGGCATCTGCTGATTTCCCTGCGATGTCTGTCCATATTGTGACTTACTCTGTTCATCCATGTTGTCATCTACCTCCGATGTAATTATTCGACACATCCCTTACATATCGAGATACCTCCTCAGGTATTGTCCTGTATATGATTCAGGTATCTTCGCTACTTCCTCCGGAGTTCCGCTGGCAATGACCGTTCCACCTCCAGCACCTCCTTCAGGTCCCATGTCAATAATATAATCTGCAGTCTTGATGACGTCAAGGTTGTGTTCAATAACCACAACTGTATTTCCGCCCTCACTGAGCCTCCTGAGTATATCTACCAATCTGTGTACATCAGCAAAATGTAATCCTGTAGTCGGCTCATCAAGCACATATATCGTTTTTCCTGTTCCTCGTCTGGAAAGTTCAGTCGCAAGCTTGATTCTCTGCGCCTCTCCGCCCGAAAGTGTTGTGGATGGCTGACCAAGTTTTATATATCCAAGACCGACATCTCGAAGAGTCTCTATCTTCTTGAGTATTCTTGGAACATTGGCAAAGAATTCACATGCCTCATCAACAGTCATATCAAGAACTTCATTTATACTCTTGCCCTTGTACTTGACCTCCAGGGTCTCCCTGTTGTATCTCTTTCCTCCGCACACTTCACATGGCACATATATATCTGGCAGGAAGTGCATCTCTATCTTTATGATTCCATCTCCACGACACGCCTCACATCGTCCGCCGGATACATTGAAGCTGAATCTTCCCTTGCCGTAACCTCTTGCCTTGGCATCCTTGGTTCCGGCAAACAGATCCCTTATCAGATCGAATGTACCTGTATAAGTAGCCGGATTGGACCTCGGCGTTCTACCTATAGGTGACTGGTCTATATTGATAATCTTATCCAAAGCATCATAGCCAATGATATGGTCGTGCTTTCCTGCTTTAATCCTGCTCCTGTTGAGTCTTCTCGCCAGTTTCTTGTACAAGATCTCATTTACCAGAGAACTCTTTCCTGAACCAGACACACCCGTCACACATGTCATGATTCCAAGTGGTATATCCACATCTATATGCTTGAGATTGTTCTCATAAGCATTCTTGACAGTGAGCCATCCAGTTGGCTTTCTCCTCACATCCGGAACCTCTATCTTCTTCCTGCCACTTAAGTAGTCACCGGTGATAGAATTCTCACACTTCATGATATCCTCTGCGGTTCCCTCTGCAACCACATATCCACCATTTGCACCGGCTCCCGGTCCTATATCTATGATGTGATCCGCAGCCCTCATAGTATCCTCGTCATGCTCGACAACGATCAGAGTATTTCCAAGGTCTCTCAGATTCTTGAGAGCAGCTATGAGCTTGTCATTATCCCTCTGATGAAGTCCGATACTCGGCTCGTCAAGAATATACGCAACACCGACCAAGCCTGAACCTATCTGCGTTGCAAGTCTAATTCTCTGCGCCTCACCTCCTGAGAGCGTGCTTGTACCCCTGCTCAGGCACAGATAGTCAAGACCCACGTCTATAAGAAAATGCAATCTTGACCTGATCTCCTTGAGTATAGCTGCGCCTATCATCTTCTGTCTGTCCGTGAGCTCCAGCTCTTTCATGAATTTTGCAAGTTCTGTGATCGGAAGCTCTGTAAGTTCAGCAATATTCTTATCTCCAACTGTAACAGCAAGGGCTGTGGGCTTAAGTCTCTTGCCACCGCAAACCTCACACGGAGTTATAGTCATGAATGTCTCATACTCAGCCTTTGTAGACTCAGCAGATGTCTCTCTGTATCTTCTGGCAACACTCTTCAGAAGTCCTTCAAATGTTATGTCGTACACACCCTCACCACGCTGTCCCTTGTAGTGCACCTTAACTGGGCGTGAGTTCTTTCCATATAATAAAAGATCTTTGATATCCTGTGGATAATCCTGAAATGGAGTATCCAGAGAAAATCCATACTCAGCACTCAATGCCTTAAGTATGGCATTTGAGTAGCTCTTGCCATCATTGCACGACTGCCATCCAAGTACCACTATGGCTCCATCGTTTATCGACATACTCTGATCTGGTATCATAAGATCAGGATCAAATTCCATCTTAAAACCAAGACCTGCACATGTCGGACATGCGCCAAATGGATTGTTAAACGAGAAACTTCTCGGCTCTATCTCATCTATACTGATTCCACAATCCGGACATGAAAAGCTGTCTGAGAAATTGATAACGGTATTCTCCTTCTGAATACCATTCTCGTCTCTCGCCCCGATCACTTCGATCTTCATAAGTCCCTCTGCAAGCTGAAGGGCTGTCTCTATGGAATCCGTAAGTCTGCGTTCCACATCCTGTCTTACAACCAGACGATCTATCACAATATCTATGCTATGCTTTTTATTCTTGTCAAGTTTTATCTCCTCCGAAAGTTCATACATACTGCCGTCGACTATCACTCTGACAAATCCACTCTTCTTTGCCTTCTCAAGAAGCTTTACATGCTCTCCCTTTCGGCCTCTGACCACAGGCGCAAGCACCATGAACTTTGTCCTCTCTGGAAACTTCATGATCTCATCCACCATCTGGTCAACCGTCTGTCTGCTTATGACCTTGCCACAGTTCGGGCAGTGTGGTATTCCCACTCTTGCATATAAAAGTCTGAAATAGTCATATATCTCCGTGACAGTACCAACTGTAGATCGAGGGTTCCTATTTGTTGACTTCTGATCTATAGAGATAGCCGGTGACAGTCCCTCGATCTTGTCCACGTCCGGTTTCTCAGCCTGTCCAAGGAACTGTCTGGCATAGGATGACAGAGATTCCATATATCTTCTCTGCCCCTCCGCATATATCGTGTCAAATGCCAGCGAAGACTTACCCGATCCCGAAAGTCCTGTCACGACGACAAATTTGTCCCTTGGAATCTTGACATTGATATTCTTCAGATTATTTTCACGTGCGCCCTCAATAGTAATATACTTCCTATCAATATTCCTGCTGGCGTTGAAATAATCATCCTTCATGCTCGCATCCGTTATATCCTCCAGATGCTCATCACGTTCATAATTCTTATTATCTTCCATCTCAATCTAACCTTTTCTCTATATTATTTCTATATTGATATATATTAAATCTGTTTCTTGTATCATGTAAGTCTGTGAATTTCACTAGTCCTTATCATAATCCCTGAGTGCAGCCTTATACACCTTAAGCTGATCTCTAACCTCTGCTGCCACTTCAAAGTTGAGATCCGCAGCCGCCATGTTCATCTTTTTTGTCAGCTTGGCAATTACCTTCTGCAGATCCTTCTTGGTCATTGACTCAACATCCTTCTCGTCGTCAGGCTGCTCCTCCTTTTTCACCTCTATAGTTATGAGGTCTCTTATACTCTTCTCTATCGTCTTTGGAGTTATACCGTGCTCTTCATTATACTTCTTCTGTATCTCACGGCGCCTGTTCGTCTCATCAAGGGCATACCTCATTGAACCCGTGATCGTATCTGCGTACATGATAACATGACCATCAACATTACGTGCTGCCCTTCCTATAGTCTGGATGAGCGATGTCTCCGATCTCAGGAAACCTTCCTTGTCAGCATCCAGTATTGCCACCAAAGTAATCTCAGGTATATCAAGTCCCTCTCTCAGAAGGTTGATTCCAACAAGCACGTCGAACACGCCAAGACGGAGATCTCTCACTATCTCAACTCTCTCCATAGTGTCTATATCCGAGTGCAGATATTTTACCTTTATATCATTATCCCTCATATAGCTGGTGAGGTCCTCAGCCATACGTTTTGTAAGAGTAGTTACAAGCACCTTGTGTCCCTGCTCAGTCTCCTTGCGGACCTCTTTGAGCAGATCGTCTATCTGTCCCTCAACCGGTCTGACCTCAACCGGCGGATCAAGAAGTCCCGTGGGTCTGATGATCTGTTCAGCCATGAGCATCTGGTGTTCTTCCTCGTATTTGCCTGGTGTAGCAGACACGAACATGACCTGATCCAGTTTCTGCTCAAATTCTGAGAAATTGAGAGGTCTGTTGTCAAGTGCCGACGGAAGCCTGAAGCCGTAGTCCACCAGATTCATCTTACGTGAACGGTCTCCCGAATACATAGCACCAACCTGCGGCACTGTCATATGCGACTCATCTATAATAAGAAGGAAGTCATCACCGAAGAAATCCAGCAATGTGCTCGGTGTCTCCCCAGCTGATCTGCCAGCCAGAGGCCCTGAATAATTCTCTATACCCGAGCAAAATCCAGTCTCCCGCATCATCTCCATGTCAAAGTTGGTTCTCTCCTCGATACGCTGAGCCTCTATTAGCTTATCCTTTGACTTGAAGTAAGCAACCCTGTCCTTGAGTTCTGCCTCGATACGTTTCAGCGCCTTCTCCATCTTCTCCTGTCCAACTACATAGTGGGATGCCGGGAACAGACATGTGTATGTCAGATCCCTCTTTCCCTCTCCAGTGAGCGGGTCAAATTCCGTGATCCTATCTATCTCATCTCCGAAGAATTCTATCCTTATTCCATCATCAAATGTAGACACAGGAATGATCTCCAGCACATCCCCACGCACCCTGAACGTACCTCTCTGCAGATCCATGTCATTCCTGTCATACTGTATATCTGTCAGCTCATCGATGACCTGATCCCTGTCCTTTATCATGCCCACTCTGAATGAAAGCATCTGATTCCTGTACTCGTCCGGATCACCGATACCATATATACACGATACAGACGCAACCACGATGACGTCCTTCCTGTCTATAAGCGCCGCTGTTGCACTATGCCTCATACGGTCAATGTCATCATTTATAGATGAATCCTTGGCAATATAAGTATCCGTAGACGCAACATATGCCTCCGGCTGGTAATAATCATAGTATGAAACAAAATACTCCACTGCATTATTCGGGAAAAATTCCTTCATCTCTCCATAAAGCTGCGCCGCCAAAGTCTTGTTATGTGCAAGAACCAAAGTAGGCTTATTCAGCTGCTGTATGACATTCGCCATGGTGAATGTCTTACCTGATCCGGTTACACCAAGCAACGTCTCAAACTGATTACCCTCTTTAAATCCATTCACCAACTTCTCTATAGCCTCCGGCTGATCTCCGGTGGGCTTATATTCCGATACCAATTCAAAATGATCCATAAAAATCTCCTTAAAGACAGTATAACTGCCATCAACGCCTGACAATAAGCATGATAAAGCCTGCATCCATTATATCGAACATTCGTTCTTATATCAAGTAAAAACATGGCAGTTATTCAAGTTTATTTATCCCCCGAACAACTGCCACCATGCACCAATTCTTTACCAAATTCAGTAGTCAACGCCTTACTCTCAGCTCCTTCTATGCCACTTATTCGTCCTCATCCAGACATATCTCATAGTGGCCATTCTCATTGACAGTTGCCACGATTCTCTCGAATCCCGTATAGAAGTCAATGACATACAAACCATTTGTTCTGTAGATGACTGCCTCTGCATTCATCTCTGAGATCTTCGACATACTGTCTTTCAGTATCCCCTCGCTGACTCTGATGATCTGCCTTTCTTTGTCAACCTGTCTGTCCTTATGAATCTCCTTATAATAAAGGAAGAGATTCTCCTCAAGAGCCCTTGACTTACAGCTGCATTTGTGAAAATAGCTGCTGATGATCATATAAAGCATGTATGCTGTCTCCTGCTGTCTGTGTGATGTTTTCTCTACAAATGAATATCTCATATTCGTTACCTCCATAATGAAAAATTAAATCTACATATATCTACCAATGTGTTATCAAAAGCTTTACCAACTAACACCCATCCGGCGCCTGCTCCTCGGTCTGCCATTCTTCAGCCGATGACAGTCGCTGTGTCCGTATTCTTTGCTGCCCCGGTCACTGGGCAGATACGTATTCAATTGTCAAATACAATCTGACTCAAGGTCCAAAAGCAACAAAAAAAGAGTCATGATTGCAGAATTGTAGTACATACAAATTCTAATAATCTTAAACTCTTCAACTTAATATATGTTTTATTCAATTTTCATTATGGCACCAGCAATTTGCTGATGTACTTGTTATAACATAATATATATTTGGCGTCAACATATTGTCAAAATATTTGTAGCAATATTTTTTATACCAGATAATACTATGCTTATAAAACACAAGAGAGCCAGATTTCTCCGACTCTCTTAAATATGCATCCACAAATGCATACCCCAATTAGTATCTATAATTTCCTATCTTATCGCATCCTTCATGCTCTTCACATAATCTCTCACATAGGGCACACAGTCCTTGCCGTACTGGGCGCACAGCTTGACGATGGCTGAACCGACGATGACACCGTCTGACTTCTCCGCCATCTGCTTTGCCTGCTCAGGTGTGGATATTCCGAAACCTACAGCGCAAGGGATGTTCTTTGCCTTCTTCACCAGATCTACCATGGCTCCTATGTCTGTGGTGATCTTGGTTCTTGTTCCAGTTACACCGAGTGATGACACGCAGTACACAAATCCACTCGCATCATTTGCGATCATGGATATTCTCTCATGGGATGTAGGTGCGATGAGTGAAATGAGATCCACATCATACTGCTTGCAGATTCCGTCAAACTCGTCCTTCTCCTCGTAAGGAATGTCAGGAAGGATCAGACCATCTATGCCGATCTCCTTGCATGTGCTGATGAATCTCTCTGAACCGTAGGAGAACACGACATTTGCATATGTCATGAACACCATAGGTATTGTCACTTTCTTGCGGAGTTTTCTCACAAGGTCAAATACCTTGTCTGTCGTGACGCCGCCTGCCAGCGCTCTTATATTTGCGCCCTGGATGACCGAGCCCTCGGCTGTCGGGTCTGAGAATGGGATTCCCAGCTCTATAAGGTCTGCGCCGGCCTCCACCATTGCGTATACTACCTCCTCTGTCACATCCAGCGACGGATCGCCACATGTCACAAATGGTATAAATGCTTTTCCATGCTCAAATGCTTTTGCTATATTACTCATGAAGATCCTCCCCTCTGTATCTTGCGATGGCTGCAACGTCCTTGTCGCCACGTCCTGATACATTGATCACTATTATCTTATCCTTGTCCATTGTAGGTGCCAGCTTCATGGCGTAAGCCACAGCATGTGCGCTCTCTATTGCAGGGATGATTCCCTCGATCCTTGACAGATACTCAAATGCATCCACAGCCTCGTCATCTGTGATCGCCACATACTCTGCACGTCCTATGTCGTGAAGGTACGCGTGCTCAGGTCCGATTCCCGGATAATCAAGTCCCGCTGAGATAGAATATACAGGTGCGATCTGACCATATTCATCCTGACAGAAGTATGACTTCATGCCATGGAATATACCAAGCTTTCCTGTTGCGATAGTTGCCGCTGTCTCAAATGTATCAACACCTCTGCCCGCTGCCTCACAGCCGATCAGCCTGACGCTCTCGTCAGGTATGAAATCGTAGAAAGCTCCGATGGCATTTGAACCGCCGCCCACACATGCCATGACGACATCAGGAAGTCTTCCCTCCTTCTCCATGAGCTGTGCCTTGATCTCTTTACTGATCACAGCCTGGAAATCACGGACGATCTCAGGGAAAGGATATGGTCCCATGACTGAGCCGAGTACATAGTGTGTGTCATCAATCCTGCTTGTCCACTCACGGAATGCCTCAGATACAGCATCCTTCAGTGTGGCTGTTCCAGTCTTTACCGGATGAACCTTTGCGCCTAAAAGTCTCATTCTATATACATTGAGAGCCTGTCTGATCGTGTCCTCCTCGCCCATGTATATCTCACACTCCATGCCCATCATGGCTGCAACTGTAGCTGTTGCAACACCGTGCTGTCCGGCACCGGTCTCCGCGATAACTCTTGTCTTGCCCATTCTCTTGGCAAGAAGCATCTGTCCGATTACGTTGTTGATCTTGTGCGCTCCTGTGTGGTTCAGATCCTCTCTCTTAAGGTAGATCTTTGCACCGCCCAGATTCTTTGTCATTCTCTCCGCATAATAAAGTCTGCTAGGTCTTCCCGCATACTCGTTGAGCATCTCCGTGAGTTCTCTGTTGAACTCCGGATCATCCTTATATTTTTTGTAAGCCTCCTCCAGCTCCAGCATCGCATTCATCAGAGTCTCTGGAATGTACTGGCCGCCGTGAACGCCAAATCTGCCTTTTGACATATGTTCTTCCTCCTGTTTTTGTCTTCTCAGATATATTTTCAAATGTATTTCTGCACTTTTGTATTGTGTTTCTTCTATATAATATAATAATCAACCAAATTATAT
>URJU01000071.1 GCA_900548315.1 uncultured Coprococcus sp.
TTTATAAAGGGGGTCGATTCTATTGAAGATTGAACGTTTAAGTGAAAATCAGATAAGATGCACACTCAACAAAGCAGATTTAAATGAAAAGCATCTCAAGATTTCTGAACTTGCTTATGGAACTCAGAAAGCGAGAGAGCTGTTTAGAGATATGATACAGCAGGCATCTGCAGAATTAGGATTCGAGATCGATGACACTCCACTTATGGTTGAGGCCATCCCGGTTTCACCAGACTGTCTCATCCTCATTGTCACAAAGGTTGAAGATCCTGAAGAACTTGACACTCGATTCTCTCGTTTTTCAAAGATTAATGAATATGACATAGATGACGATGACGAAGATTTCGATGACTATGACGATGTGTACGAGCAGGACTCTGAATATGATGACGATGACAACAATGAAGACAGTATCAATGCAGTCACAAGGATTCAGATCAGCGGCTCAGAGAATGTTCCTGAGGAGATCAAAAAAGTACTTGAGGGACTTTTAAAGAATATTCCTGGAATCACAGCTGCAGCTTTGGAACCTGCAACTGATACAAACAGCAGCCAGGAGGAAACTGCAGCGGTCAGCGACACCGACAGTTCTGAGAACCAAAAGAAAATTCAGGCACTGTACTCTTTTGATTCTCTGTCAACGATCATCCGCGCATCCAAACAGGTCGCATCGTTCTATTTCAGTGATAACTGTCTGTACAAGAACCCAGTAAACAATCGATACTACCTGATTGTTTCCAATAGCAGCAATTCAGCAAACGAACTTGCAAGAGTGTGCAGCATCATCGCAGAGTATGGTGTTATGGAAGATATGACATATGCAATTCCAGCACATTTTAAAGAACATTACATTCCGATCATAACAGAGGACGCAATCCAGACTTTATCTGCGCTGTAGCAAACTTTATATCTGATTATATTATTTCTGCAAAAAAGATAATGCCATATCAGGAATCAGCCTGACATGGCATTATCTTTTTTTATTTTAAGCTATCTCTGTGTAATATCGATCATTCTATATATCAATATCATCATTTTCTATCACAGCTTTTGGATTCGTATAGAACAATTCAATCATATAATCCTCACCATACTTACGTTCTATGTACTCAGCACACTCCCTGAGATAAGGTGCCTTATCTTCTGAATCCAACGCATCTGATGCCACAAAATGAACCAAATCTTCTTTGAGGAGCTTTCTTGAAAAGCTCTTGATATCATGTCCGAGATCTCCCACAACCGCCGATGCACTAATCTGTATATATGCACCAAGCTGTATGAGCTCCTCCACTTTATCCTCATCGCCTTCTAGACATTCATACTGCTCTACATCCGCAACAATCGGAATATATCCATCCATATTGATATCCCTTATCGCCTCCGATATAGTCTCAAAGTCTATATCATACTCGAATCTGATCATGACATACTTGCTGTCAGCCATCGAATCCAACTGACCTGAGATTATCTTCTGATGATTTTCATCATTGTATTCTATCTCTCTTCCAAGGTATACCTTATATCCGGGATCTATCCTGCCAGCCTCAATATTAAGCTGTTCCACGATCCTGTCCAGTTTGTCACCATCCATTATAGGATTTTTCTTGTTATATGGCGGTGTCGCCACTATGGTACGAATTCCCTCTTCATAGGCAATCCTGAGCATCTCTGCCGCTTCTCTCAAATCGTCCGGGCCATCTTCCATCCCTGGCAGTATATGACAATTAATGTCTATCAGACCAAATGTTTCCTGCCCGGGAGGATTTGTTCCATCAGTTTTCATATATATCTCCATTCCTTATAGCACACTATGCTTATTATCAAGCAAGTATACTACTCAGCCTCCTTTTTTGCAAGGTAATCGTTGATCTCCTGCTCCAACTCGACCGCATCCAGTCCGTGAACTGCCGCTGCCTCCTCAAGACTCTCCCCAGCTGCTGCAAGACATCCTATGCAGTGCATTCCTGCTGCCATTAAAATTGCTGCGTTACCAGCATCAATTGCCAGTATGTCATTTATAAGCATATCCTTACTTATCTTTGCCATTGTATTATATCCTCCTGTAATTACTCATATTCAGTATCTCTCATTATATTATACCCGTTTTTAAATGTCTATCCCTTTTATTTATATTGCTCACACCCTTATTGAATCTTAATGAAAAATATACCTTGTTGATAAATATTATTATTACTTGCTTATTAATAGTTTTTGTTTTACAATAAGCGTGTGATTATTTTTACTTTATAAGGAGGAAACAATTATGGCATTCGTTATTGGCGATTCATGTATCGGTTGTGGTTCATGTGCTGGTTCTTGTCCAGTAGGCGCTATCAGTGATAATGGCGGCGTATTTGTTATCGATGGTTCACAGTGCATCTCATGTGGTGCTTGTGCTGGTTCTTGTCCAGTAGGAACTATCTCAGAGGAGTAATTTGTACGGTCCATTTGTCGTTTGAGCATTTTGTACAGTATCAATTATATATCTAAACTACAACTATTTAAGAAAAAGGAAACGGTTAGCATCCGTTTCCTTTTTTTAAAACTTTTATAAATAATATCTTCCAGCTTATCACCTTCCAAGCTACTCTGATACATAGGTATACGACACATTCTGACATACCATCATCATATCAGTATACTCTTCCCTTGAAACAACAATCTCTTTGTTTTCAACCGGATCATAATATCTTATATCCTCATCATTGTAGCTTACTATGAGAACATACCTTCCATCGTCTATTTTTGATATAACCGGTATGCCATCACTCACATATCCGAGCAGCATGTCCAAAGACAGTCCCGTCACATCTATGCCCTGATTTTTACCAAGCGCATTCATTGCAGATACAGGGTCGTCATACTGCTTTATCTCATCCTCTGTAACCTGAGCACCCTCATATGTCAAAACCATGTGCAGACAGTCCATAAGCGATGCATCAACTGTTCCCGTACTATGATGGAATATTCTTGCTGCTATCGTGTTATACTCCTGACTCTCCATCTTCCTATATATGACTTCTCCATCACTGGATACAACTATTCCTGCAACCGATTCAGCATAATTTATCGCATCCCCGGCAACATCATATATTTTGGAAAGTCCCAGATTATCATATACATGATATGTGATCTTATCTCTCTCTATAGTCATTATCATAGAGATATTATGATCATCCACTTTCTCCTTTGTTATATTCAGATTTGGAATATAACTCAGATATATGTTGTCAGGCACTGTGAAGTACAGCCTGTCATAACCTGTTATAGATGAGTTGTGAACAGTTCCTATGGTCTGTTTGCTGTCATCCTCCTTAAACGTGATAAAATCGTCCTTGATTGCAACAAATTTGCCACCTGATTTCTCGCCTCTAGTAAGATATAAAAGGTTTGTATTTACATCGACCTGCATAAGATAACAGCCATCCTTTGCATATTCCTTTATCTGCGAACCATCACTGCCAACTATATACAGTTTCTTTGCAGGGATGTTATCTCTAGATTCATCATTGTACTTTGTCTCCGCAAACGATCCAAGATCCGCATCTATATCTGCATCAGCTATATCCGACACCCCATACACCATATCTGAGTCCTTAAATCCATAACATATAAGACATTCTCCGGCACCCGCAGTTATCTCGTAGCTATTTCCCGTCTTCATATTCATGAGTGTTATCTTGGCATTCTTACTCTGATCCTCATTTTCACCATATGCCATTACTGACATATCTGCAGAAACCATGACATCCCCTGCTGACAAATTTTCAGCAATATATGACTGTCTCTTGTTGTCAATATCAACGGCATTCACTTTGCCGCCCATCATATAATAGAACTTCTGCCCATCATAATATGTGAGCCTTGATGTCTCCGTCTTCATCGCCTCATATGGAACATTACACTCCACAAACAAAAGCTCATCCACTTCAAGGGTTGCGTAATCAAAAGTGAACAGGCTGACACCAAGCTTGCCTTCATGATCGCCTCTGTTCATGTAGCCATATACGGAAAACGTGATATTGCCAGCATCAGCAAAATCCATAATATTAATATTATGTGCATCGTACGTTGCCGCATCTTCCGTGTAATCATCTGCACAAAAACTATAGACAAGTGTTATCTCACCATCTTCATAATCATACATCCACAGCTGCCCATTTCTCACAAATGCAATCTTCTTGTTATTTTCCACATAACGATATTCAAGATCATCAGATGAAACTATTCCTACCTCATACACATTGTTAAGCGCATCTATTCCCGACCTGTCAAAGTACTCATCTACATAGCGATCAAAGCTTAGCATAGTGATTTTGGGCTCCGTACGCGTTTCCTCTTCCGCCTGACTCGACTGGTCTTCTAAGTCCTCTCTGTAAGAATCAGAATATTCCTCATCATAAGCACCGTCTGCACCTGCGCTGCTGTTGTCTTTTACTTCTACCATACTGTAACTAGTTTTATAAAATTCCTTCACAGCGTAATAACTTGTGACATCCTGATCTGTTATGGAACTGGCCTTATATTCCATCTCTATCACAGCGTAATTAACATCTATCTCCTTTATATACAGATTGACATCACTAACCACCGTTGGTTTCAGACCATCCCAAATAATATCACCATAGTCATTTGCAAGATTTACGTGTCCAAGACCAAATGAATCGCCTGTCGATGCACCTGTATACTCTACTTTATAAGATCCTATTACAGACTCAGTCTCCAGCGCTGCAAAATCAAATGTGGCATCATGAAAATCCTTGACTGCCTTCAAAATTTCTGTCTCGTGATAATCGTCATTGACAACTATCCTAGTGTAGTACGACGCATCTATATCCCTGTCTGTCTTCACCTTGACAACAAGCATATACTCCATATCCTTCTTGAGATCCATTCTCACATTTATATCAAGTGCATCATACCCGTCACCATTATCCGCAGCCTCTATATCTCCTTTTTCAACCAGCGAATCCCCAGATATGGATCTGATCTCATATGAATACCCACTTACATGTGTATTCTGGTTCTCCACAAGTACCTCTATGTGTTTCTGCTCATCAATAGGGGTTATTGAATCCCTCAAAAGCGTTATATCCACGTCACTTGTATATCCATGCATGCAGTTGAGCAGAGTGTCGCCATAGCTCACATAAGCCAACGGCAGCTCTGCATCCCCCATTTCTTTTGCCAGATTTTCATAATTTCTATTTTGAAATATATTGACGAAATAAACTGTAATGACAAACACCAATGCCATGACAATTATTCTAACAAGTACATTTATTTTCTTCTTCACTTATCTATCCTTCTTAACTAATAAAATCTTCTCCTGCGCCTTCTGTGTCTGTCACGCCTTAAGCAGAATTCATTGCATACAAGCATTTCTATTATATTTCTGATTACACAATTTACATCACCCGGTCCATCGGGTACATATGGCGGCTCATCCTGCCTGGAAACAGATGCCTCTGAGATTGAAACCTTATATTCATCAGGTATCTCATTTTTTTCACTCAAATCTCCGTATATCTTTCTTGCAACTTTCCTCATCTCTTCTCTGTCCGGGTATTCCACAAGCATAGGACTCCCTTCATACTCCAGCTTATCGCACTCTTCCTCAACTGCATCACTGATCTTTTTTACATTGTCCGGATACATCTGTCTCATGTACTCCATGTCCCGGATCAGATCATCTGAATCATATATGTTCTCCGGAAGCAATATACCAGAAAGATCCTTTTCAAACCCATCTGCATATTTCAGATTGTAGACTCCGCCTTCTTTTATCAGCCCTTTGAGGTTCATGTCATATGGACTATATGGAATATATCTGAACTCCTCACTCATACAAATCTCCCTGTCTGCATTATTGTGTATTTATTACATAAATATGCAGATAGGGAGAGTGTGTGACCACAAATATTTTTATTTATCACCAAATGAAATTCCCAGTGTTCTTGCCTCGCTTACTATATCATCATCAGGTGATACATATTTAAGCTTTCCGGCACTCTCTGAGAGAGGAATAGCTGTAACCTTGTTGTCAAGGAATACCACAAGTTTACCAAAATCCTTTGCCTTGATAAGCTCCGCAGCCTTCGCGCCAAATCTTGAGGATATAACTCGATCATATGCATCCGGACTTCCGCCTCTCTGTGTATGTCCAGGTATTGCTATTCTTATATCCTGTGTTGTATATGCCTTGAGCTTGTCGGCAAGTTCGTATGCAACTGATGGGTATGGATTGTTCGCGATAACCTCTTTTCTCTTCTTTTTAGGCAATTCAGCAACCTCCTTCGGAAGTGCTCCTTCAGCAACCGCAACAATAGTAAATCCCTTGTTGTCCTTAGTTCTCTTGTCGATCGCCTTGTATACTTTCTCTATATCGTATGGTATCTCTGGGAGGAGGATCACGTCAGCACCGCCAGCTATTCCAGCATGAAGTGTGATCCAACCGACCTTATGTCCCATTATCTCAACTATAAATATTCTATTATGTGATGCAGCTGTCGTATGAATACAATCTATGGTCTGAGTTGCTATATCAACGGCACTCTGGAATCCAAATGTCATATCTGTTCCCCACAGATCATTATCTATGGTCTTCGGAAGGCCAATGACATTAAGACCTTCCTCACTGAGCAGGTTTGCCGTTTTCTGTGAACCATTGCCACCCAGTACGCAAAGACAATCCAGTTTAAGTTTCTTGTATGTCTCTTTCATGGACTTAACCTTGTCAAGACCATCCTCAGTCGGCTCCCCCATAAGTTTGAATGGCTGTCTTGAACTTCCAAGAATTGTTCCGCCCTTATTGATTATTCCCGAAAAATCTGCAGGTTTCATCTTGTTATAATTGCCTCTCATAAGGCCCTTATAGCCCTCGAGAAAACCGTAGATCTCCACCTCGTCGAAGAGTTCATACAACCCCTTTGCTATACCTCTCATAGTTGCATTCAATGCCTGACAGTCTCCGCCACTTGTCAAAAAACCTACTCTTAACATAAATCCGCACCTCTTTCTTTATAAATTTGTGTAAATATAGTACATGTCATTCATACAACAGGCTTTATCATTACCTCTAAAGATACACTCTGCCCTCAAGTGCTCTGAGAAGTGTCACCTCATCAATACATTCTAGATCTCCACCGACAGGTACACCACTTGCAATACGGCTCACCTTTATTCCCGCAGGTTTCACAAGCTTTGATATGTACATCGCAGTAGCCTCTCCCTCAGGTCCTGAACCGGTTGCAATTATAAGTTCCTCAACATCCTCACTCTGCAGTCTCCGCATAAGTTCCGATATTTTTATATCCGCAGGACCTATGCCGAGAGCCGGATTGATAACACCGTGAAGTACATGATAGACACCGTCAAACTGTCCGGTTCTCTCATATGCCGCAAGATCACGGGGAGTCTCCACTACCATTATAAGTTTGTGATTTCTGTTCGGCGAACTGCATATAGGGCATACCTCCCTGTCAGTTATGGTATAACAACAACTGCAGTACTTTATATTCTTCTTCGCTTTTACTATCGCATCCGACAATGCAAATGCCCTGTCCTCAGGCATGCTTATTATGTGAAATGCAAGTCTCTGCGCTGTCTTTGATCCAATTCCCGGCAGTCTTCCCAGTTCCTCTATAAGTCTGTTAACTTCTCCGCCATAAACTTCCATTAGAAAGGCAATCCTCCAAGTCCCATTCCACCAGAAATCTTACTCATATTGTTATTATAGTCTTCCTCCTGTGTCCTGAAAGCCTCATTAACTGCTGATATTATAAGATCTTCAAGTGTCTCTATGTCCTCAGGATCCACAACTTCAGGATCGAGTTTTATCTCCATAAGCTCCTTCTTGCCTGACACCTTGGCTGTAACTACACCGCCGCCAACTGATGATTCATATACCTTATCCTCTAGTGTCTTTGTTGTCTCCTCCATCTGTTTCTGCATCTTCTGTGCCTGTTTCATAAGATTGTTCATATTGCCAGGCATCATACCTCCTGGAAATCCACCTCTCTTAGCCATTAAAAAATCCTCCTTTTATATCTGTTTTGATTAATATATTATTTATTCCTGTCTTCTCTCAACCTTAAAATTGATCATATTCAGGATATTTTCCTGCTCTAACTTTGTATTGTCCTTGTGCGAATTTTTGGTGCAGATTATCTCAAACTCCACACTCTTGCCCAGATACTCCTCTATCACACCTTTGACATGTTCCACATTCTCAGCTTTCTCAAAATATAACTTTGGAAGTTCATCATCCGTAAGAGGTATCATAAGCACAAGTTTCTTTCTGTCATCCGCCAATATAAGTTTCGCCCTGTTGCCCGGATCATCATCGTTTCTTTCAAGGTATCTTCTAGCTGGACTTGAGAGCTTTCCAAGTATTTCATTCCAGTTATCCGCAGCTCTTTTCAGATCTTCAAATTCAGCCTGCGGCAGTTCACTTGCCAGTTTTTCCTGAAAAGCTTTCATTCCTTCTGTACCTACCTCAAAGCCTGCAGTCTCCTCTGTACGGCCGGTCTGCGGCGCTGTCTGAACCTTTACTCCATTCGACTGTAGATCATCCAATTTTTTCTCAAGGAATCTGACTCTCTCCACTATACTTGTGATGTCTGTCTCCATCTGAGGTCTGCACAGCTTAATAACCGCCATTTCAAGCACTATCCTCTTCTGGGTTGAATATTTTATGCTTGCTGCTGCATCAGAAAATACATTTATATATCTTATGATCGCACTCTCCTCCATGCCTGCAGCTATATCCCTGATGCGCTGGATATTCTCCTTTGTCATATCAAGTCTGTCTCCCTCCGACTGAGAGAGCTTTACTACAAGTATGTTTCTAAGAAACCATGTGAACTCACTCACAAATCTTCCAAGCTCACGCCCCTGCCATACTATCTCATCCACCACATCTATGGCACCCTCAACATCCTCTCTGAGAACGCACTCCAGCAGCCTGGCAAATGTATCTATATCGACAGCACCTATTGTCTCAAGCACCTTGTCATATGTGAGTTTCTGACCCAGGTTAAATGCCACACACTGATCTAGTATAGAGAGAGCATCTCGCATGGAGCCATCTCCGGATTTAGCAATATAGTCTATCGCTTTTTTGTCCGCTGCCAACCCTTCTCTGTCCATCAGATCCGCCAGTCTGTCCGATATGACATCCACCGGAATTCTCCTGAAATCATATTTTTGACATCTTGATGATATGGTTATGGGTATCTTGTGAGATTCCGTAGTTGCAAGAATGAATATGACATATGAAGGCGGCTCCTCAAGGGTCTTCAGCAATGCATTGAACGCACCTGGGGATAACATATGAACCTCATCTATGATATATACTTTATATCTTCCCTCCGTTGGAGGATATGCAACCTCCTCGCGTATCTGTCTTATATTGTCAACACCATTGTTCGATGCCGCATCTATCTCTATCACATTCAAAGACGATCCATCTGCTATCGCCCTGCAGCTTGCACATTCATTACATGGACTTCCGTCCACCGGATGCTCACAATTACACGCCTTCGCAAATATCTTTGCTATAGATGTTTTACCTGTTCCTCTTGTTCCGCAAAATAAAAAGGCATGACCAAGTCTATCATTCTTAATCTGATTTCTAAGAGTGGTAACTATATGATCCTGCCCCTTTACTTCATCAAAAGTATCAGGTCTCCATTTTCTATATAAAGCTACATACGACATGTCAATACCTACCTTTTTGTACACTAAAATGTAATCTATCCCGAGTAATCACTTTACGTATGTGTTTTCGGAAGACTCACACAGACTATTATATCTGAATTTACATTTTATATCAATCAGATAAGCGATATTTGAACGTTGTATTCCCTGCTGCCCAACCTCAGTATGTCTCCACCGGCAAAAGGCCAGTATTTATCTCTGCACAGTCGTATCTCATTTACAAATGTTCCGTTTGTGGACCCGAGATCTTTTACATATACCCTCCCACCTTTTTCACAAACGGATAAGTGTCTCCTGCTGATATTCTTATCGTTCAGGACCACATCAACAGTGCTGTCTCGCCCCAGCACCAGCTCCTCTTCAGAAACATTTATCACGATAGATTCCCCATTCTCTTTGTCCACCAGTACGAGAACTATATGAGGCATATTTCGCCCACAGCCGTCAGTTTCCATCAAGAGCGTCGTGTCGCCATAATTCTCCATAAGCACCTGTGTTCCGCCAAGCCTTGTTTCTTTCCGAATACCTGCATCAGAAGATATGACTGCACTCAAGGCCTCCTCCTTTACAGCAGATGTTCCATCTAT
>URJU01000072.1 GCA_900548315.1 uncultured Coprococcus sp.
TGGATAATTCCTTACTGGCTGTAAGGGATATTAACCATAAATATATTGTAGTAGAGAAAGGAGACACGGAAAATGAGTGAGCAGGAAAAGCTGCAGCGCGGCAAGCGCAGGACAAAGATAATACTGATAACCGTGACGGTGCTTTTCATAGTGCTCATGCTTGTTGTTCCACTTATATCGGTGATAACAAGTGCGCTGAAGGAGGGCTTTAAGTTCTATCTTCAGTCGATCACAACAGAGTATGTGATAAGTGCACTCGGTGTCACACTGATCGCCACTGTCATAGCTGTGGTGGTGAACACATTTTTCGGAATATGCGCGGCATGGCTGCTGACGAAGTTCTCATTCAAAGGCAAGCAAGTGCTGGCAACATTGATAGACATTCCGTTTTCCATATCACCGGTCATCGTAGGACTTGCATACCTCATGACATTTGGAAGACTCGGATGGACATATCCGGCGATCAGGTGGATCAACGATATGCTGGGGACAAATATCAGAATAACATTTGCGGTTCCGGGCGTTGTGCTTGCTACCATATTCGTGACATTCCCATTTGTGTCGAGGGAACTTATCCCGGTGCTGAACGCGCAGGGCAAGGATGAGGAGGAGGCAGCGGCGCTCATGGGGGCGAAGGGTTTCACGATATTTAGAAGGATAACACTTCCCCAGATGAAATGGGGACTCATATACGGAATCATCCTATGTACCGCCAGAGCACTTGGTGAGTTCGGTGCGGTAAATGCACTGTCCAAGACAAGGGGCGGGACATTTACACTTCCACTTGAGATCGATGCGTTGTACATGTCAGGAACGGAGGAATCCATCACAGCGGCATTTGCTGTATCGTCCATACTGGTGATCATAGCGGTCATCATATTGTTCCTGAGAAATTTGCTTGAGTACAGAGCGAAGAGGAAACGCGCTTATGAACGAAGTTCATAACTCTCATGCGCGTGACGACCTGCCGCTGAGCGGAGGTGAGGGGGCGATACCCGAGAAAGGGTGATATCCGATAAGGGCGAAGTGAGATAGTCTGCATATGGGATGGCTTGCAGGAGTTTCGAGAGATAGATCAGGTACGACAGAATAAGAGAACAATAAGGAGGCTGACGACATGTACGTCGAGATGAAAAATATATATAAAAAATATGGAGACTTCCTGGCGTCCAACAATGTCAGTTTCGGTGTGGAGAAGGGTAAGCTGGTGGCGCTTCTGGGACCGTCGGGAAGCGGAAAGACGACACTTCTCCGAATGATAGCCGGACTTGAAAATCCAAATTCTGGTGACATATACATAGACGGCAGGCGTGTAAATGATATACCGGCTGCGAAGAGAGGGATTGGATTCGTATTCCAGAATTATGCACTGTTCCGTTACATGACGGTATTTGACAATGTGGCATTCGGACTGGAACTTATGAAGGTTCCAAAGAAAGAGATCAAGAAGAGAGTCATGGAGCTACTGGAGCTGACGGGGCTTTCGGGGATGGAGAAGAGATATCCGAATCAGCTCTCAGGCGGACAGAGGCAGAGGGTTGCATTTGCCAGGGCGCTGGCACCGAATCCGCAGGTGTTGCTGCTGGATGAGCCATTTGCCGCAATAGATGCAAAGGTCAGGACAGAGCTTAGGACATGGCTCAAGGAGATGGTTGAAAAGCTTGGCATAACTAGCATATTTGTCACCCACGATCAGGACGAGGCAGTGGAGGTTGCGGATGAGATCATCATCACCAACCACGGACAGATAGAGCAGATGGGATCACCTATGGAGATATACAAGACGCCGTCCACACCGTTTGTGGCACAGTTCATCGGAAGGTCAACCGTGGTTGAGGACTACGAGAAACTCAAGGGCTTTGACAGAGTGCCGGGAGCGGACAGAGCAGTCATCAGACCGGAGTTCGTCAAGATTTCAAAGAGCGGCAGACTAGATCAGTACCAGAGTGCGGCGGAGTCGGGCGTAGTGAAGGATGTTCTGTTTCGCGGAAGTCATCTGGACGTTACGGTGGATGTCAACGGAGTGGAGATCGTAGCCGAGAGATCCATGGAGAAGGATATGGTAAAGTCCGGCGAACAGGTTCACGTTCTCATCTACAGGCTGTACGTCTTCGACGAGAACCAGACATATCTGCTGGAGAACAAGGCAATGCAGGACAACGATGTATTCTACATTTAAATAAGAAGGGGGACGGAGGTACCTGACCCCCTTTGGGGACGGAGGGGACAGGCACCTCCGTCCCCCATAAAAAAGATTGGAGAGAGAATATGGGTATTGCAAACAGGAAAATACTTCATACGGACATTTTGATAATCGGTGGTGGTACGGCGGGCTGTTATGCAGCGCTGACTGTCAGAGAACATTCTGCTTATTCCATCATCATCGCCGAGAAGGCAAATATAAAGAGAAGTGGGTGCCTGGCGGCGGGTGTGAATGCCATCAACGCATACATAGTGAAGGGCAGGAAACCAGAAGACTATGTGGACTACTGCAGGACAGACGCTGACGGGATCGTCAGAGAAGATCTTTTGCTTTCTATGTCACAGGGGCTGAACCGTGTAACAGACAAGATGGAGAGGTTGGGACTGGTCATTCTCAAGGATGAGAACGGTGAGTATGTTGCAAGGGGCAACAGGAATATCAAGATAAATGGCGAGAACATGAAACCGCTGCTTGCAAAGGCGGTGGAGGAGCTTGACAACTGCCAGATACTGAACAGAGTCAACATCACGGACTATATTGTGGAGGACAATCAGATCCTCGGAGCATTTGGATTTTCCATAGAGGACGACACAGCCTACGAGATAAGAGCAAAGAAAGTGCTCTGTGCCACAGGCGGTGCGGCGGGACTTTACAGACCGAATAATCCGGGATTTTCGAGGCATAAGATGTGGTATCCGCCGTTCAACACCGGAGCGGGATATGCAATGGGAATAAATGCCGGAGCGGAGATGACTACATTTGAGATGAGATTTATAGCACTCAGATGCAAGGACACCATAGCACCTACGGGAACCATAGCTCAGGGTGTGGGCGCAAAGCAGGTCAATTCACTCGGCGAGGTATACGAGAACAAATACGGACTCACCACATCCCAGAGAGTGTACGGAACGGTGAGAGAGAATATAGAAGGAAGAGGCCCGTGTTACCTGAGAACCGAGGGCATCACTCCTGAGCAGGACGACTCGCTGAAGAGGGCATACCTCAACATGGCTCCGAGCCAGACTCTCAAATGGCTTGAGTCCGGCAAGAATCCGAGTGAGCAGAATGTGGAGATAGAGGGCACAGAGCCTTATATAGTCGGCGGTCACACGGCGAGTGGTTACTGGGTGGACAATGACAGAGAGTCCACAATACACGGTCTGTTCGCAGCCGGAGATGTGGCGGGCGGATGTCCACAGAAGTATGTGACCGGAGCGATGGTTGAGGGAGAGATAGCAGCCATTGCCATGGTAAAGCAGCTTGACGAAGGATACCTTGATCCTGAGCTTGACGAGGAGGCTGCATTTGACAGAAAGATAGAGGAGTATGAACATTTCCTTGACACAGACGAGAAGATGTTCACATACGAGGCGATAGAGGAGGCCATGCAGAAGGTCATGGACAACTACGCCGGAGGAATATCCACCCACTACCAGTTCAACGAGAAACAGCTTGAGCTGGCAAAGGAGAAGATAGAGCAGCTCCAGAAACTTGTATGGCACATAAGTGCCCACGACATGCACGAGCTCATGTTTGTGTATGAGGTGAAGGAGAGGCTCACAGTTGCACTCTCTGTGATCGCGCACCTGAAGGACAGGAAAGAGACGAGATGGCACAGCTTTGCTGAGAACCTGGACTACCCAGAGAAGAGTAAAGACTGGGAGATATTTGTCAACTCAAAGATGGTGGACGGCGAGCTTAAGATGATACACAGAGAGCTAGTCAGAAAGGGGGACGTATATGAGCATAGTGATAAATAAAGAGCTTTGCAAAAACTGCGGCAAATGTGCAAATGTCTGCCCGGGTTCCCTCATAAAGAGAGATGAGGATGGACAGATATTCATGAAATACCCTAAGGATTGCTGGGGATGCTCATCTTGTATCAAGGAGTGTGCATTTGACGCCATCTCATTATATCTCGGAGCTGACATTGGCGGAATGGGAAGCCGGATGTCGGTGGAGAACAAGGGAGATATGCTGCTGTGGAATATCCGAAAGATGGATGGCACCACAGACCAGATAGTGATAGACAAGAAGGAAGCAAACAAATATTGATAAAATAAAACAGCTGCGCAATCACCGGATGGGGTCAGATGGGGTCAGGTACCTCCGTCCCTACCTCCGTCCCCATCTTCGTTACGGGGGCGGCGCGGCTATAAAGAAGAAAGGTTGGTATAAACATGGGAAAGTTATCACATCTTGACGAACTGGAGGCAGAGGCGATATACATCATCCGCGAAGTTGCTGCGGAGTGTGAAAAGCCGGTTATGCTTTATTCCATAGGAAAGGACAGCTCAGTAATGCTGCATCTGGCACTTAAAGCATTTTACCCGGAGAAACCTCCATTTCCATTTTTACATGTAAATACAACATGGAAGTTCAAGGAAATGATCGAGTTCAGAGACAAGACAGCGAAGAAATATGGACTTGACATGATCGAATACATCAACGAGGAGGGTGTCAAGAAGGGCATCAACCCATTTGACCACGGCTCAGCATACACAGATATCATGAAGACACAGGCACTCAAGCAGGCGCTTGACAAATACGGTTTCACAGCAGCATTTGGCGGCGGACGCAGAGATGAGGAGAAGTCCCGTGCGAAGGAGAGAATCCTCTCATTCAGAAATTCACAGCATGCATGGGATCCGAAGAATCAGAGACCTGAGATGTGGAAGCTCTTCAACACCAAGATCCAGAAGGGTGAGGAGGTTCGTGTATTTCCACTTTCCAACTGGACTGAGGCTGATATATGGGAGTACATAGAGCGTGAGAACATAGAGATTCCATCACTGTACTTCGCAAAGGTTAGGCCTGTTGTATACCGTGACGGAAATATCATCATGGTCGATGATGACAGAATGAAACTCAGACCTGGTGAGAAGATAGAGTACAAGAGTGTTCGTTTCAGAACTCTCGGATGCTATCCACTGACAGGCGGCGTGGAGTCCACAGCGGACACACTCCCTGAGATTATCGAGGAGACGCTTAGTGCGGTATCCTCAGAGAGAACCACCAGAGTTATAGACAACGAGGCAGCAGGCAGCATGGAGCGTAGAAAGAGGGAGGGATACTTCTAAGATGAGCGGATTACTTAAATTTATAACATGCGGAAGTGTAGATGACGGAAAGTCAACACTTATAGGACATATATTATACGATTCAAAGCTTTTATATGCAGATCAGGAGAAGGCTCTGGAGCTTGATTCCAAGGTAGGAAGCCGTGGCGGTGCCATCGACTATTCACTTCTTCTGGACGGACTGATGGCAGAGCGTGAGCAGGGTATCACCATTGATGTTGCATACAGATATTTTACAACAGACAAGAGAAGTTTCATTGTGGCAGATACACCGGGTCATGAGGAGTACACAAGAAATATGGCGGTTGGAGCATCATTTGCCGACCTGGCAGTCATCCTCATCGATGCAAAGCAGGGCGTGCTGGTGCAGACCAGAAGACACGCAAGGATCTGCGCGCTGATGGGAATCAGATACTTTGTATTTGCAGTAAATAAGATGGATCTTGTCGGATACGATGAGAAGCGTTTCAACGAGATAGTTGAGCAGATAAATGAGCTGTCATCAGAGCTTGGCCTGCCAAATATCACTATCATCCCTGTGTCAGCGACAGAGGGTGACAATGTGACAAAGAAGTCAGAGAACATTCCTTGGTATGAGGGACCAGCACTCCTCACATACCTTGAGGACATAGATATTGCGGAGGACAACACTGAGGCAGGGTTCTATATGCCTGTTCAGAGAGTGTGCCGTCCTGACCATACATTCAGAGGCTTCCAGGGTCAGATTGAGGACGGTGAGATCCACGTTGGAGACGAGATCAACACACTCCCAAGCAACGAGACCGCAAAGGTCAAGAGCATCCATGTTGGATTTGACACAGTGGACTCTGCACAGAAGGGACAGCCTGTAACAATACAGCTTGACCGTGAGGTTGATGTGTCAAGAGGATGTGTGCTCACAGTTGATTCAGGCGCAAAGGTTGCATCTTCGATCACCGCAACACTTCTCTGGATGGATGACGATGAGCTGTATAATGGCAAGAACTTCTTCGTGAAACTCGGAACAAAGATGATCCCTGGTACAGTTACACATATCGATTACACCATAGATGTAAATACAGGTGAGCAGAAATCAGCGGACACCCTTTCCAAGAATGGTATCGCAGTCTGCAGGATCGCATTTGCCGACAGGATCGTGGTTGACGAGTTCAAGAAGCATAAGACTCTCGGAGAACTCATACTCATCGACCGTGTCACAGACATGACAAGTGCCTGCGGTGTTGTCGAGGAGGTTCACACTGAGGAGACTGGACTTTACGAGGGACGCATAGACAGAAATGTGCGTGCAGCGATCAAGGGACAGAAGGCTGTCATAGTTCCATTTGCAGCAGGCAATGTCACAAGAGATTTCGTTGAGTCGGTGGAGAAGAAGCTCAGCATCGACGGACGTCATACATATCTGTACGCTCCAGATATCCGCGAGGATGTGAATGTGGTTCTCAAGCACCTTCACCATGCCGGAATCATCGTGCTTCTCTTCGCAAGCGAGCAGCAGATCGCAGGAATCAAGGTAGAAGGCGCCGAGGTCTACAGCGGCGACTGGAATGCTGACGGCGAGCTTGACGCAGACGAGATAGCAGACGAGATCCGCAAGGAGTCTGTATACGACGCGGCCCAGGTTCACGATGGAAATTACATTTAAATATAACGTCTGATTTTACAGTGGGGACGGAGGGGTCAGGTACCTCCGTCCCCTCAGCAATGTGCCCCTCGCTGCTGGCGCATCTCGTGGAATGGCATGCGCCATATACAAGAAAAAAAAATATCTCCTGATCGTGAGCAAGCTTCCGTCAGGAGATATTTTTTCACCTTGTGCATTGCTTATTTTATAATTCCTATTGACATAGTAGGGTATAAGAGCTATAATCCTATCATGTTCGTAGGAATTATAGGATTTGATGCTTGGTTGAGCACGAAAATGGAATTTAATGCTTGATAAGGTATAAGGACTATAGGATTTATTTTTTAGTGAGGCATAGAAGATCATGAGATTTAACACAGCATTATTACACAGCGTAAAGCTTGGTGATGAGAATACAGGCGCCACACTTACACCGATCTATCAATCCAGTGCATTCTATCAGCCTTCGGCAGAGCAGCATGAGAAGCTCTTCCACAACAAGGCGACGGGGTATTCTTACACGAGGATCAATAACCCGACGATAGCTGCATTTGAGGAGCGGATGACGAATCTTGAAAAGGGAGTGGGTTCGGTAGCGTGTTCTTCTGGAATGGCGGCACTCACAAATGCACTCTTAAATATAGTAGGAACTGGTGGAGAGATAGTCTCCAGCACAGGGCTCTACGGGGGAACGATAGATCTGTTCCACGATCTGGAGACATTTGGGATCAAGACTACATTTGTGGAGATATCGGATAAGGAAGCGGTTGAGGCAGCGATAAATGAGAATACCAGAGTGATATTTGCTGAGACCATCGGCAATCCAAAGCTCGATGTGGTGGATATAAAGGCTCTTTCTGAGCTGGCTCACTCACACAGACTTCCGCTCCTGATAGACAATACAGTGGCAACCGCATACCTGGTCACACCGCTGACACTTGGAGCGGACATAGTCATTAATTCCACATCCAAGTATATAAATGGCAACAGCGATGCCATAAGCGGAGTGATCACAGACAGCGGCAATTTTAAATGGGACGCAGAGCGATACCCGTTGCTGCAGCAATATAAGATGTTCGGAAAGTTCGCATACATAGCAAAACTCAGGAACGGACTTTTTAGAAATACAGGAGCCTGCATAGCCCCGCAGACAGCATTTTACAATATGCTGGGTATGGAGACATTGGGGCTTCGAATGGAGCGATGCTCACACAATGCACTTGCCCTTGCACAGTTTCTGGAAAGCCAGGAGGGTGTGAAGGTCAATTATCCTGGACTAAAGTCCAGTCCGTGGCATGAGATTGCAGAGAATCAGCTGCATGGCGGTTATGGTGCCATAATCACCATCAGAGTTGGCAGCAAGGAGAAAGCATTTGCGGTGATGAACAAGCTTACGATACCTCAGATAGTTTCCAACATAGGAGACACAAAGACACTTATCGTGCATCCTGAATCGACACTGAATGCGCACAGCACAGAACAAGAGAAACTTGACGCCAACGTATATGATGATATGATTCGTATTAGTGTCGGAATCGAGGACGTGGAGGATCTGATAGAAGATTTCCAGAAGGCCTTGGAAAGTTAAGCAATTGCGAAACACGTAGTCTGGATAAGGCATGAGGTGTTTAACGAAAGCGACCCCTAATCGGTATACTAAATCACCTCATGCGTTAAATAACATTCAGGTTTCGCAATTGATTGAACACGTAAATATGATTTGGAGGAACTACATATGGCAGTAGATTACGCAGCTCTGAAAAAGGGCGGATTCATGAGACAGAAACAGAAGAATAACTTTTCTCTGAGACTTCAGGTGGTGGGAGGAAATCTTACCGCAGAGAATCTCAAGAAGATAGCAGAGGTTGCCGAGAAATACGGAGATGGACATGTACATCTCACATCGAGACAGAGCGTCGAGATCCCATTTGTTAAGCTTGACGATGTGGAAGAGGTAAAGGAAGAACTGGCAAAGGGAGGCTGTAAGCCGGGTGTGTGTGGCCCGAGAGTAAGAACAGTCACAGCGTGCCAGGGAAATCAGATCTGTCCGAGCGGCAATATAGACACTTATGACATAGCCAAGAAGCTTGATGCGAGATATTACGCAAGGGAGCTTCCTCACAAGTTCAAGTTCGGTGTCACAGGATGCCAGAACAACTGTCTGAAGGCAGAGGAGAACGATGTGGGAATCAAGGGTGCAATGGTAGTAGAGTGGGATGAGCCATCATGCATCATGTGTGGCGTGTGCGTCAAGGCGTGCCGTGAGGGCGCGATCACCATGGCGGACGGCAAGATCATCCTCGATACAGACAAATGTAACTACTGCGGTCGATGCGCAAAGGCATGTCCTACAGATGCATGGAAGGGTGAGACAGGATATCTTGTATCATTCGGAGGATTATTTGGAAATACGATCCACCGCGGCGAGGAGTTACTTCCGGTTGTTACATCTGAGGAACAGCTTTTCCGTATCACAGATGCGGCAATACAGTTCTTTGCAGACAATGCAAAACCAAGCGAGCGTTTCCAGTTCACATTGGAGCGTGTGGGCTTAGACAAATTCAAAGAAGTATTAAAGGAGGCTTACAATGGCTGATTACGAAATCGATGACAGAGTAGATATAACTGATGTGGTGTGCCCGATGACATTTGTCAAGGCGAAGGTAGCCATGGAGGAGCTTGAGATAGGACAGGTGCTTGCGGTTACCATGAACGACGGCGAGCCTGTACAGAACGTACCAAGAAGTTTCAAGGAGGAAGGACAGCAGATCCTGAAACTCATCGACAATGAGAATGGCACTTATGATCTTATAGTGAAGAAACTTGAGGATTGATCAGAAAAGGAGAAAATGAATGGCAGTAAGAGTCAGTGCAGAGGACTTCGATGCGAAGGTTCTTCAGTCGGAGCTCCCGGTAATAGTTGAATTCTATTCGGACAGCTGCATACCATGCAAGCAGCTATCACCAATCCTTGGCGGCATAGAGGATGACTACGAGGACAAGGTAAATGTTTATAAGGTAAATGTAAACTTTGACGCAGAGCTTTCTGAGAAGTACGCAGTGATGGCATCACCAACCATACTCTTCTTCAAGGGTGGTGAGGAGATTTCCCGCATCCGAGGTCTTGTGAAGAGAAATGCGCTGGAAGAGGAAGTTAAAAAAATAATATAAAGTAAAAAATCACATTTTATGTCAGTCCGGCAACGCCGGGCACGGCAAATGAATCGTCAGGAGGAAAGAAAAATGACAGTAACAATTGCAGGAAAGAAGAAAGAGATAGCAGAGAAAACAACAATTGCTC
>URJU01000073.1 GCA_900548315.1 uncultured Coprococcus sp.
GAGCCTTATCGTCGGCAGCGTCAGATGTGTATAAGAGACAGATGCGGTATCCGTCGAAGTCTTCCGGCAAATTGGGAAAAGAGATTGTCCTGTAATTATATATGGGGTGTTGTCGGGCATAGAATGCGCCGTAGAGCATGGACCCGATGACATACAGGGCTAATGCCGTACCGATCATGTGACCCCATTTCCCTTTCTTCCTTTTCCATAGACGAGGGACGTAATCGAATAAAGAAAATATGGAGTAAAACCATTTGGGCATGTAGACCAAGAAGAAAATATAGAATATCCACATGGAGATATTTATATCGAGCTTCCCCGGAAAAGCGAATAGCCCCGTCACCCCTATACACACGAGAAGGAGAGTGACTAAGGAAAGGCCCCACCAAAGAATTTTTATCCATTTAGATTTATGACGAAAGTTGCGTCGAAAGATATAGAAATCGGCCGATAGAGCCAACAGTGGAAGTAAAATGAGAAGAAGGGGTAACCGCATATAATTTTATCGAATGTTGAGAAAGAAACGATGAGTGTTTTCAACGCAACACTCATCGTTCCCTTATTGTGTTGTCATTCAGGCTTCTTGCCCTAATGCTATCAATTGATTTTTCAATGGATTGGCATACATGGAGAGAATGCGCTCTGTCAGGAAGTCTTTGTCTTTACTCGTTACGTTGGGGATTTTTGCCAATTGTGAGTTCAGGTAATTGGCAAAAGTGGTTTGGTCTTTATTTGTGTAACGGTCGGCGAAACGTTTCTGTCCGTCGAGAATATCGTAAGCGATATAATTACCGGGATATATTTTATAATTGGTATGAATGGCCTTGTCTATTACTTTGAGTATGTTGGCCAGTAATTCCGATTTTTCGTCGATTGCCGATAATTTGTCGAGTTCGTCGTTGATGCACGGGGATATTTGAAAATGTACACGCCCCTTGAAGCCGAGCAGACCTATTTCCATGCTGTGTAAATCGTCCCTTTGGGATTTTTTAAAATCGGGATTGTCTCGTTTGAGCAGGAACTCGTGTGCTTTGAGATAGTCGCAGGGGTCATATTCGTAGGATATGGAGACCGGAACAATGTTTATTTCTTTTAAGTTATTGATGAGGTCTCCCTCTCCGGATATGCCTAACATTTTAATGAGAGATTCTTGTGTGCGGTCGTCGGAATCTTTCGAACGGCCTTCCCGTTGGGCTATCCATACCGATTCGTTTTTTTTCGTTATAGCGAAATGTATGTATCCCGATAGCTGTCGGGCGGCATCGAGCATTTGGCGCACGCCTACGTCTCGTTTGACGATAAAACTCTTGTTGAGCCGAACTAAATCGGATATCCAGTCGTATATGAGCAGATTGTTTCCGATGGCTATTTCACTGGTTTTTATTCCGTTTCGAATGAGTAGCAGATTGAGTAGAGAGGCATCGAGCACAATGTCGCGATGGTTGGACATGAATGTGTAGCTTTTTGCCTTATCGAGTACATCGAGATTGTTCCCGGTAAGTCCTTTGGTGGTTTTCTGAGTTAGCCCTTCTAGGAAAGAGCGCATAACCAGTAATTGAAAGTCTTTTTTGTTGTCGATAGTCAACAATTCTTGGCAGAATAGTTCGTAGTTAATGTCGCGGAGTACGTAACGAACAGCGTGCTCGAATCCGGGTTCTGTAACCAGAACTTTCATTTTGTCGTGAAATTCACTGTCGTAAAAAGGTCGAATATCGTCAAATTCTTTTGGGCATTCCATAACATTAATATTTTTAAGGTATAGAACCGTCTATTGTTTTTATTCTTATGTTTTATATATCTCGATTGGCCGTATAATTACGCCATTTGTCAAACAGCAGAGTCATATCTTGCGGTATGGGGGAATCGAAAAACATCTCTTCTCCTGTTACAGGGTGTTTGAATCCGAGAGTTTTGGCGTGTAGGGCTTGCCGAGGGCAAATTTCAAAGCAGTTTTGTACAAATTGTTTGTATTTGGTAAAAGTCGTCCCTTTGAGAATTTGGTCTCCCCCGTAACGTTCGTCGTTAAAAAGAGTGTGTCCGATATGTTTCATGTGTACCCTGATTTGGTGTGTCCGCCCAGTTTCGAGCTTACACTCGACGATAGAAACATATCCCAATCTTTCTAAGGTTTTATAATGAGTTACCGCATGTTTGCCGAAGTCTCCCTCTGGAAATACGGTCATTTGTAATCTGTCTTTGAGGCTACGACCGATATTTCCGGTTATCGTTCCTTCGTCTTTTTCCATAATACCCCATACCAAAGCTACGTATTGCCTTTGGGTAGTTTTATGGAAAAACTGTAATCCCAAGTTTGTTTTGGCTTCGGGAGTCTTAGCTATGACTAATAATCCGGAAGTGTCTTTGTCGATACGGTGTACCAATCCCAAACGGGGATCGCTTACATCATAGTCGGGGGTATCCCGGAAATAGTACGCCAGTGCGTTTACCAGTGTCCCGCTATAATTCCCGTGTCCGGGGTGTACGACCAATCCTGCCGGTTTGTTGACAACCAAGACGGTTTTGTCTTCGTATACGACATCGAGCGGTATGTTTTGGGGTATGATCTCGAATTCGTATCTGGGTCGATCCATGACGACAGACACGACATCGAGCGGCTTTACGCGATAGTTCGACTTGACCGCTTTCCCGTTTACGAGAATACAGCCAGCTTCGGCTGCCTGTTGTACCCGGTTACGGGAAGAACTTTCGAGACGTGCTACGAGAAATTTATCTACTCGTAATAGATTTTGTCCTTTGTCTGCCACGAACCGGAAGTGTTCATACAATTCCCGCTCACCTTCTTCTGCGATGATTTTGTCATCGGCTTCTATGTCTTCGTCGCAAGTGTTCATTGCATTCGAAATTGTTTAGTTAAACCAACTTTCATCGGTGAGAGGTGCTTCTTCCGCATTTTGTGGAATCTCGTCGATCGTCGAGTCGGGATATTCTTCGGGTACGCCGTCTCCCACAAGTAAAGTTAAGGAACTTCCCGCAGGAATTTTATCTCCTTGTTCGAGGTTTTCGCCTTTGTATTGTATACCGATAACGAGATCGGGGTATTCCGATGGTACGTTTTGTGTTTTAATATCTGTCAACCCTACACTTTCTAAGGTGGAAAGAGCTTGGCGAAGAGACATATCGGAGACTTTTGGACAAGAAATCATTCTGGGGGAGTAAGCGTTGATCGATAGATAAATAATTCGACCGTCTTTTACTTTGCTGCCACCAGCAGGGGTCTGTTCGATGACACTACCCGGAACCGCACCGTCGATAAACAGAGAGTCTATTATGTCGTACCGAAATCCTTCCCGATCGAGAATGCGTAGAGCATCGGGTAAAATCATTGTTTTGACCTCGGGGACAATGACCGCTTTCCCGTGCCGTGTATATAGCTTTAACCCGTATAGAGTGAGTGCTATCAGCAGAAAAAAAACGATAATCATCAATACTAACGTTTTGATTATCGGGTGCTTTTTGAAAAAATCAATTATTTTTCCCATAATCGCTTAGGTGCATAACTTATCTAAGATTTCACAAAGATAGGGAAAATAGCTTGCAACGGTGTTAACTTAATTATTTTTATGACAAAAATACGGCAGTCGCTATTCTCCAGCAACTGCCGTATTTTCCGTTTTTCCTGTTTCTTACGGTTTCCATTCTAAGCCAGTTTGATCCGTTTCGCCGCATCCCTTGTTATCGCAAATCTTTTTCCGTTCACTCTGATTATCACATTGCCAAAGTAAGACGATATGACCTGCACCTGATCCCCGGTTTCAAGCTGACATTCTCCGAACAATGATCTGTCCGCACAGTTCCATGCTACCTCGCCTGAAAAACCGTCGACTGCATCTGATAATGACATCATAGTAACCACCCCTTCAAAATAATTGATTTTATGAATTATATTATGTTTCAACGCACTATCCAATATGCAATTCGTCTTCAACTTCTTTTATTGTCTACACAATTATAACTCTTAAGGGTTGGTGCAAGTCAATTCTAATTGTTAGTATATGGGGCTAATCTTTCTTATACCGAACTAACTTGGATACACAAAAACCCCACCGACATCTGACTTAACATCAAACATCTGTGGGGTTATAGTTCTCAATAATTATTATCTCACACCGAATTACTCGATTACCTTGAGCCATCCCTCCGGACCTTCGATCCTGCCCATCTGGATTCCTGTAAGAGTATCATACAGTTTCTGGATAACTGGTCCCATCTTCTCCATACCGCTTGGGAAACAGATCTCCTTGCCGTGGTCGTTGATCTTGCCTACAGGTGAGATAACTGCTGCTGTACCGCACAGACCGCACTCTGCAAAATCCTTAACCTCGTCAAAGTATACTTCTCTCTCCTCAGCCTCAAGTCCAAGGATATCCTTTGCAACTACCATCAGTGAACGTCTTGTGATCGATGGAAGGATACTGTTTGACTTAGGTGTAACTACCTTGCCGTCCTTTGTAACGAAGATGAAGTTTGCTCCACCTGTCTCCTCAACCTTTGTTCTTGTAGCTGCATCGAGGTACATGTTCTCATCGAATCCCTCTTTGTGTGCTGTAACTATTGCATGAAGGCTCATTGCATAGTTAAGGCCAGCCTTGATATGTCCTGTTCCGTGAGGTGCTGCTCTATCGAAATCCGAAACCTTGATTGTGATAGGCTTTGCACCACCCTTGAAGTAAGGACCAACTGGTGTACAAAGGATTCTGAACTGATATTCATCTGCCGGCTTAACACCTATAACAGGGTTTGAACCGAACATATATGGTCTGATATATAATGTAGCACCTGATCCGTAAGGTGGTACATAATCAATATTTGCCTTTACTGTATCTACTATTGCCTGTACAAATCTATCCTCTGGGAAAGGTGGCATCTCAAGTCTCTTTGCTGAGTCTGCCATTCTGCTTGCGTTCAGGTCAGGACGGAAACATACAACACGTCCATCCTCTGTTCTGTAAGCCTTCATTCCCTCGAAAACTGTCTGAGCGTACTGAAGAACACCTGCGCACTCGTTTAATACTACGTTAGGATCCTCTGTGAGTGTACCCTCATCCCATGCTCCATCCTTATAATTTGCTACAAATCTCTTATCTGTCTGAATATAGCCAAATCCAAGGTTTGCCCAATCGATATTCTTCTTATCCATATCTACATCTTCCTTTCACTTTCACTTTAGCTTGTGCTTTTTTATATGTGTCTGTTATATCACATTATTTCGCCTTTTTCCATATGTATATTGAACATTTGCTTGAAAAATTAAGGTTTTTCTTCCGAAAACGGCTAATTTTTTCACGTTACAATGTACAATTTGATGATTTTCCCAAGTTACAAGCTTGTCTACTTCAACTTATTACCCTCTGAGAAAGCATCGCCAACCCTGTCGCCGAGTGCAAAATATCCATGTCCGATTGTGTCAAACACGATCGGATGGAACTCTTCATATGTGATCTCGCCGTCATCGCCCAGGATACGGTCGTCTGCAACAACATTTACAATCTCGCCGAGGAACTTGTCCCCGTCTATGATCTCCTTGAGCTTGCACTCCATTGTCAGTGAAAGCTCGT
This sequence comes from uncultured Coprococcus sp., assembly GCA_900548315.1. Classification (GTDB taxonomy): domain Bacteria; phylum Bacillota; class Clostridia; order Lachnospirales; family Lachnospiraceae; genus Coprococcus. The sequence continues at coordinate 5,577 of URJU01000073.1, forward strand.
TGATGACTGGAGCATTTACAAACTCGCTCTTTCTGGTTGTAAAACCAGCCTTCTTCATCTTGTCTGGCTCGTCATTTGCCGACACGATTCCCACATAGTCACAGGCTGCCACATGCTCTGCATCAGCAATGGCAACTGTGAACGCTTTGTTCAGCTTTATATTCTCGGTAGTCTTATGACTTCCAAGGTCAAATATGATCTCATTTGCTCCGACTATTCCGCCCCATGCCGCATTCATGACATTTGCATTGCCATCGGCATCGTATGTTCCGATCATCATGACCGGTTGTGGCACCAGCATAGGTTTTGCACCAAGATTCTTACTCATATTATCTGCCTCCTTAATTTGAAGAAACTTACCTTTCTATTTTATGACTACTACCATCTAAGGGCAATATTTTCTGGCTAAAATATTATTTCCCACATGCATATAAGCACCACCAGGAACAGCACATTTGCAAATGTGAAGTATGCCAGATATCTTCCTCTGGCGCCCTTGTCCTGTCTCGCCACGTATTTGAATGAGATCAGGCTTGCCATGGACGCTATCAGAGTTCCAAGTCCTCCTAGATTGGTGCCGATTATCAGATCTGTGTAACTGTCAGTAAATCCTGACAGCAATACTGCAGCCGGAACATTGCTTATGACCTGGCTGGCAATGACAGAGGTGATCATCTCGTGCCCGCCAAGCACATTCTCTACAAATATCCTAAAGCCATCGATCCTTCCCATATTTCCTATAAATACGAAGAATCCCACAAATGTGAATATCAGCGAATAGTCTACCTTCAGCAGTAATCTTCTCTGGCATATAAGAACAACCACAAGCACTACCGCAAATGTCACCCAGTATGGGACGATCCGCGCCACGGTGAGCAATGACAACACAAAAAGTATGCAGTAAATTCCGACAAGTTTCCTGTCAACCTGTACATCTCCGTCCGAGAGTCTGATCTCAAGCTGCCTGTTTTTTCCTTTCATACATACTATGATCCATATCACAAGAAACGCTGCCGATGCCACTGTATATGGCAGCATAAGCAATACAAACCTGCCTGCACTGATTCCGGCAAGTCCATACAAGTACAGATTCTGCGGGTTGCCTATGGGTGTCAGCATACTTCCAAGGTTCGCAGCTATGGTCTGGAGGGTTATCACCGGCACCATCCATCTGGTGAGTACTTCCTCGCCTGCCATACCAAGGACCGTAAGTGTCATCGGTACAAATGTTATGAGCGACACATCATTTGTGATGAACATGCTGAAAAAGAAACACATAAATGTAAGCACAAATGTCACCGCCATGAGTGACCCCATACGATTTATCATGCTCTTTGCTACGATATTAAAAATCCCCTGCTGTGAAAATCCCGCAACCACCGTCATAAGACAGAAAAGTATCGCAAGTGTCCTGAAATCTATGTAGTCCACATACGCGCTGTCCGGAGGCACAACAAATGCCGATATCACTGCCAGAAAAAGTGCCACACTTAGCACTGTCTCTTTGCGGACAAATTCTCCGATTTTCTTTATACCCCAGATCATGGTCTGAATGTCCTGAACTCGTTCTTATTGTACTCTGTGAGTAATTCCCACGTTTCTTCTCTTGTCATCTTTTTATCCTCCTCGTATTATATAGTAGTAAATTTATTTCCTTGCATATCTCTTCATTTTTTGCAGAAAAAATTCACACGCCTCTGATTCTGTTTCAAACAAATTCAATCCGCTTTTTCTAATTGTTCGACTGTCATACTTATTGAATTCTCCTTAAAATACCATATCTATCTAAGCCGTGCAGGTCTGCACACACGCGCCGACATCTGTTCCTTAAGTTCTGTGATCTTTGCGGCACACGTCGTCAGATTCGCCGCAGCATTTTCAGGTTTCATCGCCGTTCTCACCTGCTCCGGATCACTGTCATCTATACCAAGCACATTGTTTACCGCATAGCACTCATTGAACACGCCTTCTTTGATGCATTTCTCTGCACCATCCCCGAGACATCCTCCTATGGCGATCACATATTTACCGTGTTTCTTTGCAAGCCTTGCCACTCCGGATGGGGTCTTACCCATCATTGTCTGGGAGTCTATCATGCCCTCACCTGTTATGACTGTATCCGCCCACTCTACATCTGCCTCAAACCCTGTCTCAGACAAAACTATATCAATTCCCGGCGTTAGTTTTCCGCCAAGGAACATGAGAAATGCATATCCGAGACCACCCGCAGCGCCGGAACCTGGGGTGTATCTGTCAGATTTTCCTTCAACGGATCTTTCCACTACATCGGCATAATGCTTCATATATACATCCATAAGCTCAACAGTCTCCGCATCCGCACCTTTTTGCGGTGCAAATACACGGCTGCATCCTTGTTCTCCAACCAGTGGATTTGTCACATCACAGGCGATCTGGAATGAACACCTGGATAGTCTGGTGGCAAATTCTGCACCTTCCACACTTGACTTATCAGCATTACTTACTTTTGCTGTATCGGCAGCACTACTATGGGCAACTCCATCATGAGTCAAATCGGACAAGTTTTCACAGACTGACATCACATCCGGAATGATGATACGGTCCAGAACACCAAGCCCCTCTGCTCCATATGGCACCTCTCTTCCATGTGCATCAAGGCAAGAAAATCCAAGAGCCTGGAGCATCCCGATGCCTCCATCATTTGTTGCACTTCCACCTATTCCTATTATAAACCGTCTGCATCCCTTTTCTATGGCATCTCGTATCATTTCTCCCACACCATATGTTGTTGTGTACATCGGATTTCTCTGTGACTCAGGAACAAGCGGAAGTCCTGCCGCAGCTGCCATCTCCATAACTGCCGTTTTCCCATCAGCCGATTCATATGTCACATATGCCGCTGCACGTCTCTCACCGAGCGGTCCGGTCACCGAACATTCTTCACGATACGCGTTGTCTCTTCCATATATAAGTGCCTCAGTGGTCCCCTCACCGCCATCAGCCACCGGGCGCACTCTGATACATGCATCCGGCAATATGGCTCTTATTCCATTTTCTATTGCTTTTCCTGCCTCAATGGAAGTCATACTTCCTTTAAACGAATCCACAGCCACGAGTATTTTTTTCATATTGATCTCCATTCTGTACATTCACAGTATCTGTATAAGCTCGACTCAGTAATTTCACCAGCATCGAACAACCTGATCTCTATACATATCTCACCCTATATTATAATACCTCTCAGTGTTTTTTCCATATCATATATATAATCATATACATAAAAACTGCGGGCATCTCATATTACATAAAATGCCCGCAGCAGACTGTGCTGTTTATCAATATACCTATTTTGCTCTTACAGCCACGGATTTGCTCCACGCTGAATAGATCTTTACAACTTTTCCGCTTATTTTTACATTCTTATATGTCCTGATCCTGACATAATAAACACTGCCTCTTCTAAGTTTTGATACCTTGTAGTATGTCGCTGTATTCTTTCCAATATTTAATACTTTACTAGATTTTTTAAATGTTTTATCCGTCGAGTACTGTATCTGATAACCAGAGGTCTGTATCTTCTGAGCATTCCATTTTACAGCCAGGCAGTTCTTTCCTGCTGATTTCTTTACAATGGATGTTCCCTTTGGAGAAATAATAAAATACATCGTTTTGGAATCTTTGTATTTATTTCCGCACAAGGTGACCTTGACAGCATATTTTCCTACATTTTTTCTTCCAGCACTGTAGGTGACCTTGTAATCTTTCTTATTTGTCAGAGTCTTCCCTGCTGCATCCTTTACTATTGCAACTGGTGTTCTGACTTTTCCATTATATACACATGAGGCAGCATTTAATCTGACTGCAGACACCTTAGATATCTTCGATGTCGAAAGCTTCTTGCCACAGGATTTACATGTTGTGGTTATGATTCCATCGGTCGTCATTGTCGCCTTTTTCGTAACCTTATTTACCTTTGATGTATGCTTACAAACAGTCTGGGTCTTTGAAGTGAGAACTGCCGACTTGGCATTGCTGTACACTTTATAAAGTCCCTTTAGGTACTCCAGTTCACCTGAAATCTTATAACCTTGTGACAATAAATAATCAGGATCATCAAACTCAACATCTGTGAATTTCACATTATCCTTAGACTTTTCAACCATACAGTACGACATAACATTTCCATATTTATCCGTCACATCTCCGAGTTCACCTTTGATATCATACTTAAAATTTTCAAACTCTTTATAACTATCATCTACTGCATCACGCATGAATACGCACCGGTCACCAGTATTCTGATCAATATATACTTTTGCCGGCATAGTTGATCTGTATGAATACCCATTTACGTTTTCTTCCGTATCTGTATAACCGTACTTTTCCGGATCAAAAATACCATCCGTGGCATCAATTTCACGCATATAATATTTGTCTGTATATCCAGGCATCAGCATAAGCTCATATAACG
>URJU01000074.1 GCA_900548315.1 uncultured Coprococcus sp.
GTCCATCCACTGCTGTCGGCGTCTTCACAACAACCTTGAGCTCCAGCTTGCCCGACGTTCCGCCTATCTCTGTCACCTGCGCAAATGGGTGAAATTCTATATTCTCAGTCTCAAGCACCTGCGCACCAAGTATTTTCTCGCCTCTGAACTTATCTCTTCTATGGATCAGATGCACCTTGCTGCACATCTTTGACAGATACAGGGCATCCTCAAGGGCTATGTTGCCTCCGCCCACAACTGCGACTTCCTTGTTTCTAAAAAACGCTCCGTCACATGTGGCACAGTAAGAAACACCTGCCCCCGTGAATTCCTCCTCACCGGGAACGTCAAGCTTTCTGTGCTTTGCACCCGTGGCTATCAGAACCGCCTTTGTCTCTATGCTGCTGCCATCCTCCAGGCTGACCTTCTTGTGAGCGCCGTGATCCTCGATGGCTGTCACTTCTCTGTCATCAAATTCCACGTCAAATGTATCCGCATGTTCTCTGAACTTCATACCCATGTCAAAGCCACTTATGCCCGGCAGACCAAGGTAGTTGTCAACCTGCTCTGTATTCACGATCTGCCCGCCGGAGAACGCCTCTTTCTCCAGTACCACCACGTCCATCATCGCCCTCTTGGCGTAGACTGCGGCGGACAGACCCGCAGGGCCGCTGCCCACAATAACCAAATCTCTCATAGTTCCTCCTTGTTTTTCAAAGGGCCGTCTTTATGTGTTCATGATGCTCCCAGTTACGCACGACTCCGTCACCTTGTCTTAGCTCCTGAATTGAACATCAGCCCATCAAAAGTCGCCTTCGGCGAGGACTGACGCTACATGTCAAGTTTTCACAGAAAACTTGACACATTATCTGCATTCGCTCCCGCCCCCTATAAGGGCAGGGGGGCTCCCGCTCAGCAAGGAGCGACAAGCTTCCGTCGTCTATGTGCTACCCGCCTGGGAGCATCATGAACATATAAAGACTTACACTTTGAAAACCGTTACTTTTATTGTGTTTTTCAAAACTACTTTTTAATACTTGTCTTATTATTCTTGCAATATAAAAATTTAAAGATACTTCTAATGAGACATCGTCTGACTTATTTAAGTCCCTTTAATTCTCTTTATATGCCTTTATTAATTCACAGGTTTTGGATACGTCTTCCTTGCTGTGTGCGTAGGACACGAACATTGCCTCAAACTGTGATGGTGCAAGGTAGATTCCGTTGTCCAGCATGTATGAGAAATATTTTGCATACCTTGCGGTGTCGCTGGATATCGATGTGTCCATGTCTACCACTTCCTGTTCTGTGAAGAATACACTCATCAGTGAGCCTATCTGGTTGACGTGGACTGCTCCGCCAAATGTGCTTCTAACTGTGTCGGCTATCTGCCTTGTGCTCTTTTCTATCGCCGGATATATTGTATCCTTTTCCTTCTGGAGTATGCGGAGCGTTGTGAGTCCGGCTGTCATGGCTATCGGATTGCCCGACAGAGTTCCCGCCTGATATACTCCGCCGAGTGGTGCCACCATGCTCATGACATCGCGGCGTCCGCCGTATGCTCCCACCGGCATTCCGCCTCCAACTATCTTGCCAAGTGTTGTGAGATCAGGCTTTACCCCGAAGTATTCCTGGGCACCGCCAAGGCTGAGTCTGAAACCTGTGATGACCTCATCAAATATAAGAAGTGCGCCGTACTCATTTGTTATGTTCCTGAGGAACTGAAGGAATCCATCATGCGGTGGGACAACTCCCATATTTGCGGCAACCGGCTCGACCACGATTGCCGCAATGTCTTTGCCCTCCGCCTCAAATAACTTCTTTACGCTGTCCTCGTTGTTATACTCTGCTATGAGTGTATGCTGTGTATACGACTTTGGAACTCCCAGACTGTCCGGAACTGACTGTGTGAGTGCCGCCGAGCCTGCCTTGACCAGAAGTCCATCACTGTGTCCGTGATAGCAGCCGCGGAACTTTACAATCTTATCTCTGCCTGTAAATCCCCTCGCCACTCTGAGGGCACTCATCACCGCCTCTGTTCCAGAGTTGACCATTCGTGTCAGCTCCATTGACGGCATGAGCTCATTTATCAGCTCTGCGATCTCGAGCTCTTTCCTTGTCGGTGCGCCAAATGTAAGTCCGTCATCACAAGCAGCCTTCACCGCATCTATGACTCTGTCATCGGCATGCCCAAGGATTCCCGGCCCCCAGGAACAAACATAATCCACGTAGGAATTACCATCCTCGTCAAATATATGTGAACCTTTTGCTTTCTTCATAAATACAGGTGTCCGTCCCACCGAGCCAAATGCCCTGACCGGTGAATTGACGCCACCCGGAATTACCTTCTGTGATTTTTCAAATAGATCCTGTGAATTTGTCATTGCTATTCTTCTTTCTATAATTTATCGTCCTGTCAGTCTACCTTCTTCTAAGTGTCAATGTCGCATTCTCCTCATCTTTGGTAACGCCTCTCTCTCCTCCGTCGAGTGGGGCAGATCGTCGGAATCATTCCGAAATATGACTCCGTCATATTGATTCCGACTCAAGCCAGTGTGCAACATCTATGGCGTGATAGGTTATTATAATCCCTGCTCCGGCACGCTTCATGGCTGTCATGTTTTCCATGACGATCCTCTTCTCGTCTATCCAGCCATTTGCCGCAGCTGCCTTGACCATGGAGTACTCGCCGCTGACATTGTACACCGCTATCGGATAGTCTGTGTGGTTTCTCACGTCCTTGACTACATCCAGATAAGCAAGTGCCGGCTTGACCATGATTATGTCTGCGCCCTCGGCAATATCCGCCTCGCACTCTCTCAGAGCCTCCCTGCCATTTGCGGGATCCATCTGGTATGTCCTTCTGTCTCCAAACTGTGGTGCAGAATGTGCCGCATCGCGAAATGGTGCATAGTAACCAGATGCAAATTTCGCACTATAGCCCATGATCAGTACATCCGTCAGCCCGTTGTCGTCAAGTGCCTTTCTGATGTAAGCAGTGTGTCCATCCATCATATCCGATGGAGCCACCATGTCCGCGCCGGCCTTTGCAAGGGATACAGCCATCTTGCCCAGATATGGAAGAGTCTCATCGTTGAGTATCTTTCCATCATGTATAATTCCGCAGTGACCGTGTGATGTGTACTCGCACAGACAAATGTCCGCTATGACTATCATGTCCGGATACAGCTCTTTTATCCTCCTGACCGCTTTCTGCATGATTCCCTGGTCGTCGTACGCGCTGCTGCCCACCTCATCCTTGTGAGCCGGTATGCCGAACAGGAGAACCGCGCTGATTCCGGCATCCGCCACTCTGTGAAGCTCCTCCTCAAATGTGTCGAGTGAATACTGGTATATCCCCGGCATGGAGTCTACCGGATTCTTGATTCTCGTACCCTCCGCCACAAACATCGGATATACAAGATCCTCCTTGTTAACTCTGTTCTCTCTAACCATATTTCTGATGGCCTCGCTGCCGCGAAGTCTTCTGAGTCTTATCATATTATTGCCTCTTTTCTCTACATACATGTTCTCTCTATTATTCAAAAGGGGACGGAGGTACCTGTCCCCTTTACGAAACGGATAGTGGGGACGGAGGTACCTGTCCCCCACTGCTGATGCTACTTGCGGGTATAGAATTCGCCGATGGCTGATATAAGATGCTCTATATCACCAACCTCCGGAACTATATCCGCATGATAACCAGCCTTCTCCAAAGCCTTTTCGGTCACATTTCCAAGTGCGGCTATGCGGATGTTTTTCATTAGACTATGCTCTCTCAAACTGTAATCGATATGGACTCCACAAGGATCGGCGCTGTTCAATGTCTGACCTATATCAGATCCATTTTCCTCTACGTCAAGGGCCTCAAAAAATCCCCTGACACCTGACGCGCTGACAAATGTGATCACATCCAGATCCTTCAGATACTGTATGCTCTCCATTCTGCGGCCAACCACATCATATACCGGAATCTCCTCGTATGTTACGCCGCCCTGATCAAGTATATCAAGCATTGTCTCACTGCCCTGAACGGCTCTCGGAAGGAGAAGTTTCTCTCCGTCATTCATCACATTTGCAAGTCCCCTGGCAAGGGCGCTTGTGGTGTACTCGTCCGGCACATAATCCGCTATGTATCCCTCAGATTTTAGCGCATCTCTTGTTCCGGCACCGACCACCGCAAATTTCAGATGAGCCAGTTTTCTGACATCTATATTCCACTCCCTGAGCCATTTGAAAAACAGGGTTATGGTGTTCTGACTGGTAAATGCCAGCCAGTTGTAATCTTCTATATGTTCCAGAGCCACTCGCAGCCTGTTCTTCTCCTCTGTCTGCTCCACACTCATATCCACTATGCTGTAGGACTGACCGCCAAGCGCGTCTATGGCAACTCTCATCTTCTCGCGAAGTTTTGGCGTTCCAACAAGTCCAACGTGGACATTCTGGAGTGGCCCTCTGTTCGGTGCAGTAAAATCCAATGCTGCATTTTCGCCCACGACTATAATAGCGGGGGATTCCAGCTTTGCATCGTTCACCTTGTCCGCAATAGTCTGTATATCGCCACGAACTATCTGCTGTCCAGGCATGGTTCCCTTGGAAATAACCGCGACCGGAGTATTCTCCGCCGCACCGGTCTGAATAAGTCTCCCCATGATCTGTGGAAGCCTGTTCAATCCCATGAGGAACACGCTTGTCCCTTCCTGATTTCTGATATAATCATAGTCATTTGAAACACCTTCATCAGATCTGTGTATGTCCGACCGCTTATGTCCTGTTATCACATGAAAGCTTCTGCTCGTTCCACGGTGGGTCACTGGTATGCCACACACCTCCGGCACAGCCACCGCCGATGTGATTCCCGGAATGACCTGAAACGGAATTCCTGCGCAAAGGAGAGTTGTCACTTCCTCTCCACCTCTTCCAAATACGAACGGATCCCCACCTTTGAGACGCACCACCATGCCTCCTTTAAGTCCTTCCTCGACAAGGATATCATTTATCTCTGACTGTTTCTTGTAGTGGCTGCCTGCCTGCTTGCCGACATATATTCTGCGACATTCCGGTTTCACCATCTCCAGGAGCTGGTAGGTGCCAAGCCTGTCATATATGATCGTATCGCACTGTTTTATAAATTCTAGTCCCTTCACCGTGATAAGTCCCGGATCGCCAGGGCCTGCGCCTATCAAATATACCATTTTATTCTCCCTTGCGCCGTTTGAGTTGTATGGATGTCTCTCGGCTACGTACAGCTCAAACGGCTTACGTATCAATAAAATTCGTTTTACATTTTTTAAATTTATCTGTTATGTGTTACACTATTTTATTAAATCCTCTACTAGCTGTTCCCAGTCTGCGATGTTTCCCTCTACCATCTTTCTGCGTATATGGATTTTCGCTGTTTTCTCTTTATCTGAAGTTATTGAGTGTTCTTTTATTGTCTTTTGACTGGCTGCTTTATTGCTTGAATTCAAAGATTTCTTTGGGTCTATTTCTGTTTTAGCATGAATTTCATCTGCTTTCATCAGACTAAGTTTCATGTGTTTGCCTTTCAGCTCTGAGTATACCCCTATCGGCTCATGGCAGCCGGCGTTCAAACGGCTTAAGACCGCACGCTCGTATGTGAGCTGTGTGTATGCCTCTGTGTCATTTATCTCCCTGACCATATCATATACTTGTCCTGAGGTTCGGGTCTCCATTGCTATGATTCCCTGGCACGCTGCCGGGAGCATGGACTCCGTGCTGAGATATCGAAATGTAAGTTTATCTTTTTGCACTTCCAAGCACTCTGGGCTAACTTCAAGCACTCCCAACCGCTCAAGTCCCGCTGCTGCAAGTATGATGGCATCATACTCGCCGCCCTCCAATTTTTGTATACGGGTGCCGACATTTCCTCTTAAATTTTTGCACACTGCGTTCGGATACATCTCCATTATCTGATACTGCCTTCTCAGGCTGCTGGTTCCTACCACAAAAGTATCATTATTCTCAAACTTTCTGCCAACCTTATATATCAGAACGTCCTGTGGGCATGCCCTCGGAAGTGTACCCGCTATCGTAAGTCCATCCATGATCTCCATCGGCATATCCTTGGCACTATGCACCGCTATATCTATATTCCCCTGAAGGATCGCATCCTCAAATTCTTCCACAAATACAGCCTTACCACCAAATTCCAAAAGTGCCCGGCTAGTATCTCTGTCACCGCGAGTGCTCATAGTTACCATCTGAAAGTCCACCTGCGGAAATCTTTTCATAAGTGCATCTATCACAAGTTCAGTCTGGGCAAGAGCAAGCTTGCTGCCGCGGGTTCCGACTCTGACTATTTTATTTTTGCACTGTCCATCATCAACTCTCATCTAACAGACTCCTAACCATTTGCTGAAATGCTTTCTTTCTCTCTTCCTCGCCGTCTATCTGAGCTTTGACCTGCTCCCGGAGCTCGCCCATACGCTCTGCTATATCGCCATAATTCCTGCCTAAATGGCTCTCTATGTTTCTCTTGATCATGCCCGCCAGCACCGGGCTCTGTCCTCCGGTGGAAACGCTTATGACAACCTCTTTATCCTTTATGATCGCCGGAAAATAAAATCCGCAATCCGATTTCACATCAACCACATTTACAAGTATGCGCTGCTGCCTGCACAGCTCCGCCATATCGTGGTTGACCTTCTCGTCGTCCGTCGCCATTATGACGACAAATGCACCATCAATATCCTGGGGCTGCACACACCTTTTTATAAGCGTAAGGCGTGCAGGATGTTCCGCCAGCTCCAAAAGCTCCGGACAAAACTCTGGGGACACCACCGTGACCACCGCACCGAATTCCAGCATGCTGCACACTTTTCTGTACGCCACGGTTCCGCCTCCTGCGATCAGACACCTCTCATTATCCAGTTCTATCATAAATGGGAAATACGACATCGCTACCTCTAATCTATTATTGAATCTCTATTTAAAATCACCCAAAAGTTTTTCCAATTATCTGACAAGACCCTTGTCAGCCGATAATACTGTCCAGCATTTTCGCAAATGCCTCATACTCAAGCTGTCCTTTGAGTTTATATACCATCTTTGCGCCATCTATAGTCTTAAGTTTAGCCATAACATCTCCGTGTTCCCTGTTGAACCTTGAAAATGCAATATTCTTCATGATCTCGTCAACCTGCGCCAGGAGCCACGGCTCCAGCTCCGTGAGCGTCCTAACCTTGCTCTCATTATTCTCCCTAGAGAGCATTCGTATATAATCAATATCCTGCAGTGTGCATCCATCTATATCTGCTATATCCGGATCCATATCCTTCGGCATGGCAAGATCCAAAAACAATCTTTTCTTCGGCTGCGACTTCAGAGAATTTGCAAGCTCATCACTCACAAACGTATAATGCGGGCTGGCGGTTGCGCTGATGACTACATCCGCCCAGGCAGCCAGCTCATATCTTCTGCTATAATCCTCTATCCTTATCTGCTGATGCCTGCCAAATATCTCATCTGCACTGTGATGACTCCTGCTGGTGCCAATTATATCTATATCTGGAGCAAGATCTGCGATATCTTTGACAACTATACTGCCTATCTTGCCCGTGGCTCCCACAACAAGAATATTACCGGCACAGGTATTTTCAGCATGTACCTCATCATCACAGCCGGTCCTTGCATTTTCGGCATTTGCATTTTCCCCATGGTCACCATTTTTTATAAAGCTCACTGCCTCCCGTGCTGACAATGTTCCAATGGATACCGGCAGCCTCGTGGTATCACTCTCCGATGCAATCACCTTTGCCGCGGCAAGTGCTCCTTGAAATGCTATGTTAAGCTCGCCGTCACAGGTCCCAAACTCCTTCGCCATAAGATATGCCATCTTCACCTGATGTATGATCTCCACCTCTCCGAGAACCATTGAATCCATACCACATGTCACTCTGCACAGATGAAACGCACACTGGAACCCATCATAATTCATGCTGTATTTTCTTACAAGACTTACTGATACACTCCTGTCCTTTGCCAGCAGCATTTCCACCTGTTCAAGCAGACCATCTCTCGTCCCATAAAGCTCTCTGTCACGCATTTCCTCTGTTCTCACATACCCACACGTCTCTCTCTTATCAGTAAAATATATCTCCATCCTATTGCAGGTCGACAACACGACACATCCACCCACCACAGCCTTAAGGTGCTCGGTGAACTGTCTCTGTCCTTTTGTCGTAAATGCAAATTTCTCCCTGACATCAGCCGGTGCATTCTTATGATTTATACTTATACAAAACATTTCTTTCGTAACTCCAATTTATAATCTCAGATTTGATTATACGCCTTATGCATACCCTGGGCAAGTAGGGGGACGGAGGTACCTGACCCCTTCTACGAAACGGATAGTGGGGACGGAGGTACCTGTCCCCGTTTGACCTAAAATGGGGACGGAGGTACCTGTCCCCTTCGTCCCCGGTGAATCTACTCTATCACAAGTTCTTCTATCGTTACATTCTTTTCCTCGTCTATGTTGAAGGCTTTGAGTACCGGATCATCAATCTCCATAAGAGAGAGTATCAGGTAATTCACCTTGGAATCATATGCGAGTCTCTTGTCCTCCTCCGAAGGTCTTGATGGCGACTCCGGATGAGAATGGAAGTTGCCAAGAAGTTCATAGCCATTTGCACGCATATCCTTTACTGCCGCAAGCTGCTCCCTTGGATCCATAGAAAAATGCTCGTTGCTGGCGTCAATATTTGTCAGGAGATACACCTTCTTGATGTACTTCTTATCTCCCTCTTTGACACCACCGATCAGACCACAGGACTCATTTGGCAGTCCTTCCTTGCAGTGTGCAAGAATCTTCTCGTAATCAGACTTTGTCATGTACAACATATTCCGTCCTCCTTATTATCAAGCTTTGAGCAGACGCATGAAAAGGCGCTTCGCGCGGCGTCTGCGTGCTTCATAAGGAATCTCCCGCAAGCGGGTCCTCCTTATGAATATTATTTTCCATCGCACTCTACCTGCTCGTAGTCGATGAGCTTGGTGATGGTTGGATTTGGTCCACATACAGCACAGCCACAGCCCTTCTTGTGAGGAAGCTTTACTGTGTGGAACTCCATCTTAAGTGCATCAAATGTAAGGAGTCTTCCTGTCAGAAGATCGCCAACTCCGATGAGATATTTGATTGCCTCCATAGCCTGAAGACTTCCAATGACACCACCCATGGCACCAATTACACCGGCCTGCTTACATGTAGGAACCGCATCCTTTGGAGGTGGATCCTTGAATACACATCTGTAACATGGTCCCTCATCTGGAACATATGTCATGAGCTGACCCTTGAATCTGATGATTCCTGCATGTGAAAATGGTTTCTTGGCCATAACACACGCATCGTTGATAAGGAACTTTGCAGGGAAGTTGTCTGTTCCATCGATGATGAAATCATAATCCTTGATGAGATCCATGATGTTCTCTGATGTAACAAACTCTCTGTATGTGATCACATTTACATCCGGGTTCATGGCGTTCATGGTCTCCTTTGCGGATTTGACCTTTGCCTTGCCCACATCTGCTGTTCCGTGAATGATCTGCCTCTGAAGATTTGACAGATCTACCTCATCGGCATCAACTATACCGATGGTGCCTACTCCGGCTGCTGCCAGATACATAGCAGCTGGTGCTCCAAGTCCGCCTGCGCCGATGATCAGCACCTTGCCATTTAACAATTTTTTCTGTCCCTTCACGCCAACTTCCTGAAGGATAATGTGACGTGAGTAACGCTCCATCTGCTCGTTTGTAAATGCCATTAGAAACTTCCACCTCCCATGAAGTAGAGGAACTCTACTGTATCGCCGTCCTTGAGAGCTGTTGATGCAAATGCGTCTGAGTCAACAAACTCATCATTTACTGTTACTGCGACATAGTCCGGATTCTC
>URJU01000075.1 GCA_900548315.1 uncultured Coprococcus sp.
GCCTAACCATATCGTGGGCAAGGGTGTTATAAAGCATCTGCGTGAGGCTTACCCTGAGGCAAACATTGTGGCTGTCGACTATGATCCGGGGGCATCTGAAGTCAATCAGGTCAACAGGATCAAACTCATGCTTGCCGCAGCTAACAGGAATATGAATAAATAAAAGCATCCTTTAAATTTATATAATACAAATCTCCGGCATACAGTATGAATTACGTAACATTTCATTAGTAATTAATACTGCGTGCCGGAGTCTTTTGTGCTACCATATACTCTTATTTATGACTCAATGATCAGGCTATGACATATTCATTTCTGTCACAATTCTCGAAAAGCTCATGATCAAGTCTTCTCTGTATCTGTGAATGAATGAAGCGAACTCCCATACCGTTCTCTGCTGCTTCCTTTGCCAGCTTATGTTTTGCTGCCTCTGAAATCTTAAGCTTAACGCCGTAGTAATCAGAAAGCTTTCTGACAGGGCTTATTCTCTTGTCATTTAATATGGCATAGAAGTCATCCTCAGTCATCTCCCTGAGCTGAACAATCGAACCTATACGCCCCGCTATTTCACATCTCACATTTGCATACTGTACAAGATCCTCCTGTGTGAAGGTGCTGCCATAACCGTCAAATGCAGCATTTTTATTCTCTACGCCAAAGCCGATCGCACGGCTATTATTTACCGCAAATTTCTTTGCTCTTACCATACTCTCAAAGGAGCCAAGGAACACAAAGCTGACATTTGATGTGTCAATATCAAGTATCGGCTCGCCGTTTGAAGGATTTCCGTCAAAATGCACCATGTCACCCTCAAGAACCTTCAGCAGCTCATTCTGGACTATGTAGCTGTAATGTCTGTCGTCCGCGTCCTCAAACATCTTGTCGGCCTCATCGAGGACGATGATCAGATGGCTCATCTTATCCTTATCCACACCATCGAACAGGTTTCGAACCTTTGTATTGCCCTTCCAGCCAGTGCCAGTCAGCGAAGTGGCATTGTGTATCACTATGTTCGGATACAGCTTTGCAAGCTGTCTGAATATCTCAGTCTTGCCACAGCCTGTCGGTCCTGCGAAGAGAACATTCTGTCTCCTGCCATTTACATGATTCCAGAGAAGCATGGCAGCTGCCTTCTTCGCTTCCTTCTGACCATATACTCTGCGGTCAAGATATTCATATATCTTCGCCGGCGAGCTCAATATTCCTTTTGCATCAGTGCTTCTTTTATCAGACTGTGTCTTTGTTTTGGATGGATTATCTCTGTCTATCTCCTTGGAAGCAGCATATCCGGCAGTTCTTGCATTTCTATCCGCCGCTTTTGCATCACAAGGGATATGCTCTTTACTTGAACGCTCATAAGCACAAAGCAATGTCGCTGCCATGTCCTCCACGTCACTGTCTCTAAGTGTAAGATTCTCAAGTGCAGTAAAAAGCAGTTCACCAATCTGACCGCTTGGCAGATGCTGCCATACATCATTTAATTCATTTACTTTATCAAGTGCCCGGTAATACTCTTCGTCGGACATCTCATCAAAGTCCCCGGCCTTTGCTTTCTTTGTGAAATCTACTGCCGGATTTGCAATGTTTCTGTTTCTGTATCCATTTGATGTTGCTCTAAGTAATTCCTCGTAAAGTTCTCTCATATTGTCGATCTTCATATGCATTTTCTCCTTTCGTCTTGCCCCATGAAACAGCTCACTGTCTGTGCCACATGGGATATTCTTTATTTGATAAACACAGTATAACTACAGCAATATTTAAGCTCGTAAAATTTACGAAGAAAAGCCACCAATCTGTGCCAATACAGATTGATGGCCTATAAATCAATACAGCTATTTTATTTTTTGGCTTTGAAATGTCATTCTCAGCTGTTTTTTCCTTTCTGCTTCCTCCTGCTCCCTGTCGAACGCTTCAAGCGTAGCTCTTATATCTGACTCATCAACATCTCCATATAATGCAGAGTTTCCTGCCGCCTTGTCTGATATACCTGCCGCCTCCGCTTTTACATTGTCATAATCTTTGAAATACTTAAGAAAAACCTCCGGACAGCCTGCCGGTGCATCCCCATTATACCGCCTGTATTCCTCCATGGAGTCAGCCTTATAATCATAATTTCTAAACCAGCTCACCGCCTCTGACATACCAGGAAACACATTTTCATCAAAGGAGCCTTCCTGAAACGCCGAAAATTCAAATGCACTTCCGCCATCTGTTCCGTAGAAATATACCACGCCGAACTCACAGTTGCTGGCAAGCCTCACATCGGCATTCTCTGCAAACTGCCTTTTGCCTATGAGGAATATTCCACCTCCTGTATCATTGTCGATCCACATCGGCATAAAGACATTCTGGTAAACAGAAGCTCTCTTATCCGAATTCAGTCTGTCACGGACACTATCACACGCATTGTAATATTCATCCCATGTCGTATAACCGCCGGGGATTTCAACATAGCCTGTACCGCCAGAAAATGGATTATCCCCCACATATCTGAAATACGCATCCATTATGTCCATACTTTTATCCTTCTTGCGGGGCCTGCCTCCATTTGAAAAGCCTGCATCATAAAGCAGTGTATGCACATCGACGGTTAATATGTCTCTCTGCAGGTTCTCCGTGAGCTTATCAAGAAATTCCGTTTCAAAGAACCGGTCCGCTTCAATGTTGAATTTTTCATAGTTCTCTTCTCCAAGCTGCCTTAATCTTGCAAGTCTCAGTGCAGCTCTCCCGCATCCTGCAAATACATCATCTCCAAATGTCTGCTTTCCAAATTCTGTAAAATATGCCAGTGACTTCTTGTCTGGGGTATATTTGCTGTTGCCCGCCCAGAATTCCAGAAGTCTGCTGACATATCCTGCTTTAGATATAATACCATAATAGAAATCCAGGTAAGACGACATAACCTCCACATACGGATTCTTCTTCTCACCATCGAATTCAAATGAATCAAGCAGTTCTGACGAGATGCGCCTAAGCATATCTATATCCGCATCTACACTGATGTCAGATTCTGATACCTTGCTATTATCCATATACTTATCAAGCAGTCTCAGTCTGTCACCACACAAGTCACCCTCTGCATGCTTCAACGCTTCACACTCATTTTCAAGTTCTAACCTCACCGTCTCCCATTCGGTTTCCAATTCTGATTTACCACTCTCACCTAGGCGCTCTGATCCATCCGTTTTTTCTTCATAAAATGAAATACTGTCTAACAGCTCAGGCAGACTGTGAATCCTATCAAACGAATCAGAAAGGGTTTTATCAGAAAGCAGCGCTTTCACCAGAAAACGGACATATCTTTTCCTGCTTGCTGCCGTGTCCACCAGACAGTAGTATTCTTCCTTCATCCGAATTCTGAGATTGCTCTCTCTTTTACTTTTCACATATCCATATAAGAAAGAATTCTCCGTATTTTCATGGTAATCCCGTCCTAGTCTGACATAAAAATCTTCTCTGAAACCAGCCACGCCCTACGCCTCCTCCCGAAGCTTCTTTATCGCATCTATCTGCTTCTTTATACTAATGTATGTCCTTGCGCAATTATCTGCATCGGTATACAAAGTCTTGCCCCGCCTGCCAAGGAATACATCCAGCATGCCCTCCACCAGGATATCAAATATCGTAAGCGGATACCTCATATCACGGGATTCATCAGTATAAAACAGCTCACGAAGCCTCAGATATCTGGTACAGAACCCTTCAGTATCAGGAAATGTCTGTCTGAACCGCTTCTCACTCTCATCCCATCTGACTGCCAGCTCATCAAAATATCTGTTAAGCTCTGCCATGTCCGGATCATTTGCATCGACATCCACATATTCACTCATGACCGCTTCTATCTCTTCTTCGGTCATGGCATTGTCCTCTGCCTCATCCAGAAACTCATCATACATCTGCATCTGTTCCTGACAGTACGTATCAAGTCCATCCTTCATGCTCTGGGTAAGGCTGTCTCCGATATCTTTCCCGGTAATCGACTCATATGCCATGCTGAATATTTCAAACAAACCAGATGCTCCTCTGACGCCAAAATAAGTCTCCCCCCAGAGCTCATCATATCTTTTCTCGATTGGTCTTACAGAAAACTCTCTCACTCTTTTTGCATGAAGGTAAAGCTGCTGAAATGAATCGGCATACGGTTCAGCATAGATTTGTTCAACCCACTCCATCTCGCTTGTCATGAGCAGTATCATGCAGTAGAGATAATCATGTATAAATTCTTTGAATCTTGTCGGCATACATGGAATTTTCTCTTCCGAAGCTTTTTCTTCCGAAACTTTTTCTTCTGTCGCTTTCATTTTGCAAAAGTCATCATCCGAAAGCCCATTATCTTTTATCGTTTCGTCACTCTCTATCCACAGTCTGTTTCTTATACCATAGCTGTCCATGGATTTTACCAGCTCATTTACAAGCTTTTCCACAGCCGTAGCTTTTCCCATTTCTCCTCCTGCCAGAGCACCTGACAGAAAAGCCGGAACCTTGTTGTCCCTTCCGCTTACAGCCTGATCCAGTGCCGATTCCAGCTCCCGGAATTTGTTCTTGCGGAATTCTATTTTTTTCCACTCTTTGTCCGATATTCTCAAAGCAATCACAACCTCATCTTTCTATATAATAATAGGCAAATTCACTATCAAGCCAACTTTTAAACTAATCTTTTGAAATGATTACGAGATCAATCAGATTAATCTACGTCATCAAACCTTAAGCTCATCTGTGTCTCCTTAAGTGATTTCATTTTGCGCTCTGTGATCTTGTCTAACTCGCCAACAGTTCCGCACAGGAGAGGTGACTTAGGATCGTAGCATGCACAATTTGCTTTCACCGCAGCCTCAGAATAGTTGGCATAACAGTATCTGCAGCCGTTTAAACAGGTGTTATATGAGCCTATCTCCACGCTCTCCATACATCCACACTCCGGACGCTGCACCTTATCCTTTGACACCTTTATATCACAGCCTATGATCTCCTCGATGAGCTTCTTATCTATGCAGCAGTTATGCTCAATTCCGCATTTTTCAAGGTCTATTATCTCCGCACATGTCGCAACCACCATACCGTGGCTCCTTGCTATGTCGGCGATGGTCTTTGCAAATGTCTCAAGCTCGTCATGACTCATCTCATATCTGTCCACTGCCTCCATATTCTTCTTGTTCTTGGCATATATGTCGACAAAGCTTATGACACACTTCTCAGTACATCCGTCAAGTGCCTCAGCGATCTGTGTAAATGCCTTTATGTGGTACTCCGGAGAGTATTTCTTCGTGAACACTATCGGATCATATCTCCAGATAATGCGCTTTTTCCCTATCTTTTCTGCAAGCTGCTTAAATGCCGGAATCAGCTTTTCTTTCTTATCAGGCAGATTTGCCTCCATATCCCTTCCGTATCCGGTCAGCGTGAACTGGAAATAATACTTGTACGCAGCCAGTTCATCAAGTCTTGGAAGCATCGGTATCGGATTCTTTGTCCAGAACACTATGCAGTCCACCACATCCGGCGAGAGATCAATCCTGCTTATCTGATGAGCGTTCATGGGATTCCTGACATACAGGAATCCCTCCTTTATTCTGTTGTAGAACCACTCCGAGTAAAATGTCGGAATATCAGTTCTCCTGCTCGCACTTACTATCATAATTTTAAAATTCCCCTTGTATCTTCCATCGTTATCTGCTTCTTGATTCCTTCAAATTTGACATATCTTCCACAGATCATATTTGCAAATATCATTCTTCTTGCAAATGACTTGGCCATTATCCTGCCATCCTTGTCATAGAGTCCACACTTTTCGCCATTTGGAGTTATCCCATACCGCAGTCTTCCGTCAGCTTCCTCAAACTGCTCTATACAGCCATCGGCTATCAGTCCCTTAAAGATATTATCTATACTGAATACCTCCTGAAGCCCACGTACATTGTCAGGTACATATCCGGTCGTATCGGCAATAAGCTTGATAGCTTTTTCATGAACAGTCCACGGATACATATACATATTTTTTGCAAATTTATAAATATCCTGCGAGAATCCACTCCAGAATGTAAACCCTCTCATGGTTTCTTCAAGTATATCCAAAACTATATTTTTATCGGTAAGTTCTCTGTTGTCAGCCTTTCCTCTTGTTATCTTAAAAACCTGATAGCATATTCCATTTGTGCTGTCCATCGGATAATTGTGAATCTCATCGCTGACATTTGTAAGCTCGTTCCATCTGTCTCTGTCGCATATCTTTTTACTGCCATAAAATATACTGTCAAATGAGTCATCGTCGTCACGTCCAAAAAGCCATATCTTGTCCGGGGTATCCGGTGCCCCCACATAACTATGAAACTCGTCATATGTAAAATAACAGCCTCTGTTACTCTCCGGGCTCTCACAGATTACAAGATCATGTCCATACCTCTGCACACAGTGCATTGGCTGCAGCAGCTCCACATCTATTCCTCTCTGCATGAGACAGGTTCGCAGGTATGTTCCATAGCGGATATCATATGATTCATTCTGCTCTCTGCACACTCCATCGTCATTTGGGATCTGTCTATATGTGAATGCAACGTATACCGGCTTGTCCTTTATCCTTGAGTGTATTATGTGGGCAAATCTTGACATAGCCTGATATGTATTGTATAGCGACCTGTCCTCCACCTCATTGGGCACAGTGTGAATACATACCTCCTTCGTGGAATGTGGGAAGAAATAAATATCGCTTAGAGGTTCTCTTGGTCTGTTTTCCATATAATTCAGGTATCCACCAAAGTCCGTGCATGGTTTTATCTCATCCGCCGGCTCATGAAACAAATCTAGATGACCTGATCCTTTTGCATCATGTATACCAGATGCAATTTCATTGTATCTCACCATGTCCTGCTCCGGCATGTCAGCCGCTTCCGTGATCCTGTACGGCCAGCGTACCGGGTCTATTCCGGTATAATCAAGCTTACTTCCCGGTGCTTCGCCCAGCACTCTCGCTGCATAGGACATTCCCCAATAGTCTTCATAACATATAATGCGGTTATATGCTCATCATCATAATCCGCGGTTCCCGAATCGAACATATCATGGAACTCTGTAACAAATCTGACTCTATCCTCTTCGGAAAGTCCTTCTATGTAGTTTTCTAATTCAGTATATACTCTTTTCATATATTCTCTTAAATTTATAACCGACATGGCAGACTCCTTTCTCCTACATCATGTAAAGTATAATATATATTCACTTAATGTTTCAATAACATCATGTCGTTATCATAGCCGGTTTTTTCTCTGTGTATTGAGATACGCAGTCTTCTCGGCTGCTTTTTCCAGATAAAGTTTCGATCTTTTTAGACTATCCATACTGCTGTATATCGACAGCCCATGATCCCACATGTACGTGTCAAGCATTCCCTCCACAGCTTTCCTCATCTGTGACAGATAACTATACGGCACCTCATCAGAATATATCATATCCAAAAAACTGGCAAAACGACTGCAAACCTTATCCGAATCTTCCATCTGGTCACACACACAGACGAGTGTTTTACTTTCATCCGCATCATGACCATCCTGTAAAAATTCCTCATCCACAAACTCGTCAGCATCCAGGTTATCATATATCGGCTCCACAATATCAATATCATCAATATCGAAGTCATCCATATCACCCAAGTCTTCCACATCCGTCATGTCATTCAAATCTTCCATATCATTCGAATCCAAGTCTTCAAGCATTTCTTCTTCAATCTCCTGCATCCTTTTATAAACCTTATCGGACATCCAGTCAGGCTTATTGTCAGGATGCGAGTAGTCAAATGCCCAAACACACCATGATATAATACCTGCATCACATATCCAACCATCCACAACATACTCAAAAATCAGCGTATCCTTATCATTATTTGATTCAAAATCAATACAGCCTGAGAGCAGATTATCAAATGAACCATTTGGAAGGTTATCCATCAGGAATCCGTATTGGGAAAAATCCAATAAAGACATTCTTATCGCAAGATACAGATACATTCTCACATATCTGCAAAAACTCTTCTGTTCCGGAAGTGCATTTTCCGCTGTTATGTGCCCCAGCCACATCTTGTACCTATATCCATACCGGTCCATGTCTTCCACGAGCTCTGTTATCAGTTTCTCCGCTTTTTCCTCATCAAATCTGCCATTCTCATCAGTCACCAGCGGTCTGATCAAATTACTTCTTCCACTTGCCTCACATTCAAATTCCTTCATGAGCTTCCTGATATTTTCCTTATTATTTTTTAAGCTGCAATACTCTTTACAATTTTCAAATTTCATTTTCATGCCTCCTTGTTTTTGAACACCAGCCAGGCAAATGGCAGGCGATGCATGTCTGATAAACTTTTTTCTGCTTCACTGTTTCTTATTATAGCTATGTATATATTTGTCTCGTAATATTTACGACATGTTTTCAGATGATTATAAATGTTTGTGGATTTTTCCAAACCTGTGTGCTATTTTGATACTCTGAATTGTTTTATATATGAGATCTCAAATATGGGAATTAAAATTCTCTGCATTTCTCATAGATGATTACGGAGGTGATGACCTTGAAGCAGCAACAACTGCTTGATTTATATGACAAATATTCCGACAACGTGTTCCGTCTGGCCATGAGTTTTCTTGGCAACACAGCGGACTCTGAGGACATTGTTCAGAATGTATATACTAAACTTATAGAAAAAAGCCCGCATATATCAAAGGGCAAAGAAAAATCATATCTGCTCACAATGACGGCAAATATGTGCAGGAATCACCTGAAATCCGCAGCGAACCGTCTAAGCAGCAGCTACGAGGAACTGAGCAGCGACTCTATCGTCAGCGGATTCAATATCGAAGAGCAATCCATGTACGAGGCTCTTGGAAAACTCCCTGACTCATACCGCACTGTTCTTTATCTGCACTACTATGAGGGATATACATTTGGAGAAATTGCAAAGATACTTCACCTGTCACCATCTGCAGTTTCAATGAGAGTATCCCGGGGACGAAAAGAATTAAAAGAAATATTGAAGGAGGAATAACATATGACAAACAAAGACAAGATCAGTAATATTGATGATTTCCAAAACTCAAATACATATAACACGTCTGATGATTCTGATGACAGCAAATTTACAGACTTGTACACTAAAACTATGGATAATGTGACTATGTCTCAGGAAAACAAGGATGTTATACGCGCAAAGCTTGCTGAGCAGTCCCAGACTGGCAGATCTGGACGAAAGCTCATCCGCATAGGAAAGTATTCAGCCATCGCCGCTGCCGTGTGCGCAGTTCTTCTGTGCATCCCGGCGACAAGGACCACTGTATCAGCCGCCATCGACTATATAAAACAGACATTCCATCTGGCAAACGGCACTGAAGTGACATATGAAGAAAACAGTGAAGGAAATTCCATACAGTTTTCTATATCAACCGACGATGACAACGGATACACTAAAGTTGAAAATGGTCGTCTATACTTCGTTCTCGGCGATACAAAGGAAGATATCACCGACAAATGCGGTCCTGACAAGTATTTCCGTCACGAGATCAAAAACGCCGATGGATCACACAGCATCATCCTCATCGGTGGCACTCCTGAGAGCAACGGTTGGGCAGAACTCTTTTTTGATCAAAATGGAAAATATGTGTTCAACAACATGCATGTCGAGGATTACAAAGATCCATGGCTTGATAATGCCATGAACGCCGAAGGTGTTGACACCGGCAATCCTTACCTTGATAACGACCTTTCAGATACATCCGGCAATGCTGCTGATGGAAGTGCAACATATATAGAACAGTAGTTTTCTCTAATAAGTCATATTAAAAAACAAAAGATACAAAATTTTCCTATACAAGCCTTTTGACGATTTAACATCTGTCTCTTAT
>URJU01000076.1 GCA_900548315.1 uncultured Coprococcus sp.
CGGCAGCGTCAGATGTGTATAAGAGACAGAGGGGGGACAGGTACCTCCGTCCCCAGGAAAAGATTGTGAGGTGTAAGATGGCGAATACAACGAAGAAGGCGCTTGAAGTTTCGCTTAAGAAACTGCTCAAGGAGAAACCGTTTGACAAGATAACGATAGCGGATCTCACCGGAGACTGCGGGATAAGCAGGATGACATTTTATTATCATTTTCAGGACATATATGAGCTTGCTGAATGGGTGTGTATAGAGGATGGAAAGCAGGCGCTGAAGGATAAGAAGACCTATGATACCTGGCAGGAGGGCATGATACAGGTGTTTGAGGCTGTGCTTGAGAACAAGCCATTTATCGCAAATATATACAGGTCGGTGGATAAGGCTAAGATAGAAAACTATCTGTATAAGCTGTCGTATCAGCTCATAGCGGATGTAGTGGATGAGAAATGCGCAGGGGATAATCTTTCTGAGAATGATAAGCAGTTCATAGCAGACTTTTACAAGTATGGATTTGTTGGAATTATGCTTGACTGGGTAGACAAGGGGATGAAGGACGATTATCATAAAATAGTGGAGCAGCTTAGCATTACGCTTCGTGGAAATATAGCAAATTCCATTCATAACTTTGAAAGCGAGATGTAAAAGCAGAAGATGGATCAGGATAAAGAAACCTGTTACTACGGGGAATGTCAAGTGATGAGAAGGACTGGGAGTCATTTGACGAGATAGTAAAGGCTGCAGATGAGAGAATGTACGAGAACAAGGCGGCATATTACAGGCAGAAGGGTGCCGACAGAAGGTATCGCTAGAGTAAAGAGCGGTAAGAATCTGTGCTTTTGGCAGCGGGGTTGGTTTAGCTGAAAAAATACTTGATGGCATATATTGCTACATGCTATAATATAAACGAACGTTCGGTTAATAAATATTTTGTATCAAAATCATTCAAAAGGGGGATGGTCTATGAGAAAGGAAAGAATAAAGAGGCGGATCGTCAGCATGTTTCTGGTTGTATGTATGGCGGTTGGAACAATCTCTGTGGCGCCAAAGGAGGCCAAAGCTGTAGATGTGCTGTCGATGTTTGATGTCGCCGGAACAATGGTCAGAGCAGGCAAGAGCGCCATGGAGCAGGCAAAGAAGGAAAATTGGTCATTTAAGGATGCGATAGGCGGTACATTCAAGTGTATAGGAAAGGAACTGCTGGGAATAAATGAAAATGAGTCGCCAGGAAGCACGGTCATAATGAATGATGTGGATCTGAGCGGCGTGGAATCACAGCTGTACAAGATTCAGCAGAGATTGGATGATCAGAATATGACGCTGACTGCATTAAATGCTACAATGGTTTCTAATATTAGCAAGATTGGGGATGCGCTGAAAGATATTAAAGAGACCTTGGATAACAACACAGAAATATTGAAGTATAACACATATCTTGTGAATTTCTGTGATATGTATGATGCGTTCAGGATAGATATCAAGACATGTGAAACATACTTAGATTCGTTGAAGGCAGAGAGCGATATAGAGGTGGTCAAAAACACATATGATAAATTGTTTAATCTGGGGGCAGCAGATGAGACAAATGGATTGATCTATCGTATTCAGAGAATGGGCGGATATCTCCGCGGAGATTTGAGCGGTGTGAGCTGCCCGGGTTCTGTCACAGATATTTTGTGCAGATACTATAAAGCTGCGGGATATTCTGATGCAGAGACGGCAGCTGCGGTTAAAGATTTTGTGGCGCAGGCTTACTACACATATAATCTGGCAAATTACTATTATATGTCCATAACTCTGTTTCAGAGTACATATATGTCACAAAATAATCTTACCCGCTATGACACAGATTTCGGCTCAAAGCTCGGTATGAACCAGATTGAGGCGATATTTGCATCGATGACTGAAGAGAGCATGAAGACCACAACCCATGTTTTTTATGATCTCAACAAACATTTCTCATCTATAGAGGGACTTGAAGTCAGCTATAAAGGACCTGCAGGGTATCTGATGCGAAATATGAAAGACAGCACAATGACTGTGGAGCCGGGAGCGGTCATAACTCTTCCAGATTCTAATAGTCTGCTGGCAGCATACTTTGGAAGCGGTTATGTCAAAATGTTTGGCGGAGTATGCGAATACAGTTATGAGTCTTCAGACAGCGGAGTTACGATAAATGGCGACAGAATTGTTTTTGGCACAGACTTTGAGGAAGGTACAGATGCCAAAGTGGATATTTATTGTACCATTGGCGATCAGAAGATACTTCTTCATACATATACGTTTACGAGCAAGGCAGGAAAGTTAGCCGGTGGTTATGGAACATCGGAATATCCATATGTGATCAAGACTGAGGAGCAGTTCAATTCATTTGCAGGCGGTTATTACAATGACGCATATATATCACTTGCAGCTGATCTGGATTACAAAGATTACTATTTCTCGAGTGTGACCGGAAAATTCAGTGGTACATTTTATGGAAATGGACATAGCATATCAAATGTTGATTTTCGTTTAAATAACACAAGCAAGTTTGGCATTTTCAACTGTATATCGGGTGGAACGGTGCAGGATCTGACGGTGGATAAAACTACCATGTACTTGGAAGATGCAGATGGATACTATTATGTTGGTGTCATTGCCGGAATGGTTGAGAATAAGGGAAAGATAGAGAGATGTGAGGTTATTGACAGTTATGCGTATGGAATTATGTCAGGCGGAAGAGTATATCTTGGAGGAATCACAGGCTGGCTAAGCAACAGTGAGCTGAATGGCTGTACTCTGCGCAATGTGTGGACAATTGTCAGAGAGAGCACGAATAAGAAGCAGGACGTAAAAGGTTGCGTAGGAAATATAGCAGGTTATGTTACAGAAAGTAAAATTCTATACTGTGGAAGAGAGGATGGAAACGTTCAATCTGAAAGTACGGATAGTGAAAGCTATACAGGTGGTATGGTTGGTCAAGGCTATAATAGTTTAATGGAAAACTGCTGGAGTTTTATGGCGACAAATGCATGGACTGATCAATTTAAACATTCAGCGGATAATCATGGTTCATTTGCAGGTCTATGTAATGAATTGAAGATTAGAAAATGTTATATATATAATGGAGTCGATGCAAAGAAGTCAAATCTTGATTATATGATTCTGGGTACAACAGTCCAGGGGCGAGAGTGTGATGTATCATATGTGGACGATTTTACACTCAGCAAGCTTGGTTATGAATATGTTGGAATGCTGACAAATGCTGATATCACAGGCCACCCAATCAGACTTAATCCAGTTAAGGTGGATATAAAAACTGACAATGCAAAGACAACATTTTACTATGGTCAGGATCTCACATTGAACGGAGTAAGCGTAAGGCTTATAAGAAGCAGTGGATTTAACTCGAGGCTGATTCCTTATGATGTGACCACAGATTACAGTT
Source organism: uncultured Coprococcus sp. (assembly GCA_900548315.1). Classification (GTDB taxonomy): domain Bacteria; phylum Bacillota; class Clostridia; order Lachnospirales; family Lachnospiraceae; genus Coprococcus. The sequence goes on from URJU01000076.1 coordinate 3,424, forward strand.
CGACTCAGCCGGGCAGGTATGTGGTTACAATATCTTCTGGAAATGTAAAGGCTGATTATGATGTCTTGGTGGCAAATAAACCACACACATATGTGGCGACAAAGAAAGCTGCGACATGTACAGAGGATGGTTATGTGGGATACAAATGTCAGGATGAGGGATGTGATTCACACATTGCAGATGATGTACTCAAGGCAACCGGACATTCGACGAAGAAGAAGAAAGCTAATGAGAAGACTTGCAAGACACCAGGAAATATAGAGTACTGGCTCTGTAGTAATTGCAAAAAATGTTTTTTGGATGAGAGTGGTGAACAGGAAATAAGTATTGATGATACCATTATTCCGGCAGCGCACACTATAAAGGCTGTGAAAGCAGTATCTGCTACCTGCGCCAAGGCGGGAAATAAGGCGTACTGGTACTGTGGGGTATGCCACAAATATTTCACAGATGCAAAGTGTACATCTGAAACTACACTTGATAAGCTCAAGATTCCTGCAACAGGCAAACATACCACAAAGAAGACGACCGTTAAGGCGACTGCGAAGACCAATGGAAAGGTTACAGTTAAGTGCTCTGCCTGTGGCAAGGTGATTTCTTCAAAGACTATACCAAGATTAGCGAGCATCACTCTGGCAGCGACAGAGCTCACTTATAATGGCAAAGTTAGAACTCCGGGCGTGACGGTCAAGGACAGCAAAGGAAATAAACTTGGAAGTGCTTCTTACACAGTTACATATGCTTCTGGCCGAAAGGCAGTTGGCAGTTACATTGTGAAGATCAGCTTCAAGGGCAATTATAGCGGCACTTTCACAAAATCATTTATAATTAAGCCGAAGGGTGTTGGCGTATCCAGCATAAGTGCAGACAAGAAAAAGCTGGTAGTCAAGTGGGCAAAGCAGCCGACACAGACAACTGGTTATCAGTTACAGTACAGCACATCTTCAACATTTGCCGGAGCAAAGACTGTTACGATCAGGAAGAATGCGACAACCAGTTATGCTTTATCAAATCTTCAGACAAAGAAAAAGTATTATGTGCGGATTCGTACTTATAAGCAGATAACTAAGAATAAGAAGACAAGGAATTATTTTTCAGGATGGAGCGGAATAAAGTCAGCCACAACCAAATAAGCTGGCAAATCAGATTGTGTCGTGCTGATATGAAAAAAGTTGCCTGATTAAATGCTGGCAGGATGTTACTTGAAGGAGGCAGTGAAGTGAGAGTACGCAATGAGGAACAGTTTCAAGCTAAAAAGATAGAACTGATGGAAAAATGCTATGAGTGCTATGCCGAGAACGGACTGAATTCTGTGGGAATAAGAGGCCTTGCAAAAGCATGCAATACAAACCCATCTGTGTTATATACATATTTTGACGATTTGGATGATCTGATAGTACAGTCCACTGCATATTGCATGTCAAAGGTTGAGGATGATTTCATGAAGGAATCGCCAAAGAATGCAGAGGATGTAATGCGTTTTATTGAGGAAATACCATATTGGACGGCAAGGAAGCATGGCAAAAAATATAGACTGATGTATCAGGTGTATACTCATCCAAAGTATATTGAGCATGGAAAGAGGTTTTTTGAAGGAGTCAATGAGAGATATACAGAGTATGCAAAACAGCTTGAGCCTAAGATAGGCATTCCTTACAATATTCTTACTCCATTGATTTTCATCTTCGTAAGAGCAAGCGTGCATTATGCTTTATTTGGGGATGAATATTATCTGAAGTCACAGATGGAAGTGCTGAGGCAGAGCGTGATACTCTTCATGGAGAAATATTCAAAGTAAATTTATACAAAACGGGTGGAATGATAAAATTTTTATCATTCCACTTTTTTTGTAAATATGAAATAAAAATTGGGCAAGCTATTATAGGGGCATGAGATAGAAATAGACAAATATATTATATGCGACAGATCACATTCGGAGCTGTCACATATGTTTATATTTTGATTTGAAAGAGGCGGTGCTATGTGACCTGCGGGCACATATTGGAATGCACCGACGAACTGCCGCCGACCGTAAGGGAGGGGGCGATACAAGAAAGGAGAATTGCTTATGTCAAAGAAGAAATTGGGAATCGGGATAGCGGCGGTGGCAGCAGTCGGCGCAGGAGCAGCAGCTCTTACAGTAAAGAATCACAATAAGGCAAAAGTTCAGAAGGAGAAGGCTGCGGCTGAACATGCAGAGTACCGCAATACAGAGCGCGGAAAGCATGAAAAGAACAGCAAGGGAATCTATTATACAAATGGTAACTACGAGGCATTTGCCAGACCGAGAAAGCCGGAGGGCGTGGATGACAAGAATGCATATATAGTGGGAAGTGGTCTTGCATCACTGGCAGCAGCCTGCTTCCTTGTACGTGACGGACAGATGCCGGGTTCACATATCCATATTCTTGAGGCTATGGATATAGCGGGCGGTGCATGCGATGGAATATTTGATCCTGCCAGAGGCTACGTCATGAGAGGTGGACGTGAGATGGAGAACCATTTCGAGTGCCTGTGGGATCTGTTCAGAAGTATACCTTCCATAGAGACACCGGGGGTATCGGTTCTTGACGAGTATTACTGGCTGAACAAGGAGGATCCAAATTATTCACTGTGCAGAGCAACAGTGAACAGAGGCAAGGATGCCCACACAGATGGCAAATTCAATCTGAGCCAGAAGGGCTGTATGGAGATCATGAAGCTCTTCATGACAAAGGACGAGGATCTGTATGACAAGACGATAGAGGATGTATTCGACGATGAGGTATTTGATTCAACATTCTGGCTGTACTGGAGGACGATGTTCGCATTTGAGAATTGGCACAGCGCGCTGGAGATGAAACTTTACTTCCAGAGATTCATACATCACATCTCAGGACTTCCAGATTTCTCGGCCCTCAAGTTCACAAAGTACAACCAGTATGAGTCGCTGATCCTTCCGATGGTGAAGTATCTTGAGGCTGCGGGCGTGACATTCCAGTACAACACGGAGGTCACAAATGTCATATTTGATATGAGAGACGGTAAGAAGATAGCAAAGACCATCGAGTGCAGGATAAACGGAACTGAGAAGGGTATTCCACTCACTGAGAACGATCTTGTATTTGTCACAAATGGAAGCTGCACGGAGGGAACTATTTACGGAGACCAGAATCATGCGCCAAATGGTGACGCAGAGGTGAGAACAAGCGGCTGCTGGAGCCTGTGGAAGAACATAGCTGCACAGGATCCTTCATTTGGCCATCCTGAGAAGTTCTGCTCTGATATATCTAAGACAAACTGGGAGTCAGCAACAGTCACAACGCTGGACGACAAGATCATCCCATACATCGTAGATATCTGCAAGCGTGATCCGAGAACAGGAAAGGTTGTCACGGGTGGTATAGTGAGCTGCCAGGATTCAAGCTGGCTGATGAGCTGGACCATCAACAGACAGGGACAGTTCAAGACCCAGGACAAGGATAAGGTGTGTGTATGGGTATATGGCCTGTTCACAGATGTTCCGGGCGATTATATCAAGAAACCTATGAAGGATTGTACCGGTAAGGAGATCACGGAGGAGTGGCTTTACCATCTGGGTGTGCCAGAAGAGGAGATCGAGGAGCTGGCCACAAACAGCGCAGTCTGTGTGCCAACTATGATGCCATATATCACCGCGTTCTTCATGCCTAGAGCAAAGGGCGACAGACCAGACGTAATTCCGGACGGATGCACCAACTTTGCATTCCTCGGACAGTTCGCCGACACTCCTCGTGACACAGTGTTCACCACAGAGTATTCAGTGAGAACTGCTATGGAGGCTGTGTATGGACTCCTCGGTGTGGACAGAGGTGTTCCAGAGGTGTGGGGAAGTGTGTACGATATCCGTGAACTGCTGGACAGCAGCGTGAAACTCATGGATGGCAAATCTCCGCTTGAGATAAATCTCGGACCACTGAACAAGCTCAAGAGACCTATACTTAGGAAGATCCAGGGCACGGTGATCGAAAAGGTACTGAGAGACCACGATATTATAAAAGAGGGTATGCTGTAGGTTGAAGTTAATATAGAGTAATAAGAAAGTTCCATGTGTCTGCACGGTGCAGATGCATGGAACTTTTTATGTGTTTGAATTAGTTTGGAGACGGTTGTTAATTGCTGTTTCTTTTAGAATATACAAAGCTGGCAACTAGCCAGATGAGGCAGGCGGTGTTTCCTGATGCCTGACTGAATACATAATCCAGTGTGGATATGTCGGCGCCCATGGCCTGTCTGATGTCAGGAATGAGCACAAATATAAGCTGCCATGTGATGATGTGAAATACGATCATGCTCCTCTTCATGACAGTTCTGCCTGCCAGCAGCGATATAAGACTTGTGAGCATGAGCAGTGCCGTAGGTATGTACACTATGCTGACGGCTGGAAAGAGCAGATTGTAGTAGTCGTCAACATATGCGATGGCCTGTTCTCTTCCAATGTGTTCAGACAGATAGGTTACCCAGTAAGCGAGTGTTCCCACGAGAAAATGCAGTGTCGCGGCGGACGCGACATACATGAGCCCTGCGTATTTGACGAGTGCCCTCGTCTTGCGGTACTTGGGAAGTATCTGCTCCGATATGGCGTCTATGCCAAATGCATAGAAGAACATACCGACAAGACCTGTCACAAGCAGCAGAGCCACTCTCCACAGCTGGAAATCCCCGTTCAGATATGCCCCCCTCACATAAAGTCCTTTGTCCGCGGGTGATGCGGGTACTATGCTGATACACAGATCCCCCACGATCAGGAGCGCTGCGCCGAGCGCGCCCAGCAGGCAGTTCCTTTGGTATTTAATTTTTTCTTTCTGTTCCATGTAATCCCCCTTGTAAATAATCTATATGGTTAGCATAAACTAACTAGAGCATATCATATACGAGGAGATAATTGAAGAAATATTTGCCAAAAACAAGTCGCGCCAATGGGGAAAGAAAATTGACTTTTTTCGTGTATAAAAATATACTTTCCATATATATACAATAAAAGATGCTTAAGAATGGAGGTACATTATGAGGGGAAGATGGAAAAAGGAGATTTTGTTATTTGTGATAGGTGCAGTATGGGGATTCATATATTGGGGCAATACGGTGTGGAATCCTGATGTGCAGTACCTCTTGCAAGATATAAAACATATAAAATTGCCGCTTAACTGGCATTGGATATTTGACTCAGGTGTGCATCTTGGCATAGCGGCTCTTGTGTTGGCGGTTGGCACACTGTTGATTCTATGGATACTGCGCTTTTTATCAGATTCACGTAACACACATGGGCTGATCATAGCCGGCCAGTGGTTCACAGATCTGATCTTATGTTCATTTCTGACTGGCGTGATCCTGTTCTATTTTAATAAATGGTTCCTATACAAGATTATTGGCGATAAAGGTGATGTCGTATTTTCCATAGCATATTTGTTTGTATACATATTGATATATATGATACTGTGTTCATGGTTTGATATATCCATTGAGAGGGTACAGAGAAAACCAAAGAAGAATTGCAGTCTGCTTATATGTCAGGTTCAGAATCGTGAGACATTTATGGATGTCAAGGAACTAGTAAAGAATTGCAAGTACACAGAGTGCTATACGTTGATGAAAAATAATCAGGAGAGATTGTCTCCAAAACAGTTCTGGGTCATAAGGGAGACGAACTTTACAGGGAAAAAGATGACAGCCGAGTGGAGATATTATGCAAATGGTGACTATGTAGAACTGGATGATGAAGAGCTTGCGACCAGGTTGCTGCTTGCTGAGAATGCAAAGAATATAGACTGGCAGTTATAATCGTATATAATGTTGTTAGTCTATGATATAAAAGACACGAGAGAGAAGTAAATATGAAAAAGATAGAGATAAACGACAAATGGATGCAGAAGACCGGTGTTGTGTGGCTCGGTGCCATGTTGTGCTGTCTGCTGTGGGGAAGCGCATTCCCCTGTATAAAGATAGGCTACGGAATGTGGAATATAGAGAGTGTGGATACATCGTCACAGATACTGTTCGCAGGTATGCGATTCGTGCTGGCGGGAATTCTTGCCGTGATATTTGGAAGTCTGCTGGAAGGAAGATTCATCAGGCCGGAGAAGGGCTGCGCCGGCAAGATAGCGTGGCTTGCGATGCTGCAGACAGTCATGCAATACCTGTTCTTTTATATAGGTCTCGCACCTGTCTCTTATACACATCTGACGCTGCCGACGAT
>URJU01000077.1 GCA_900548315.1 uncultured Coprococcus sp.
CCTTAAGGAAGTTAAGGAAGTTAAGAGAGCACGTCTTGATGCTTATGCTGCTGCTAGACCATCAGCTGAGTACCATGTAAAGAAGGATGCAAATGACCACGGTGTATGGTCAATCAAGTGTGACCTTGCTCTTCCATGTGCTACACAGAACGAGCTTAACCTTGACGACGCTAAGATGCTTGTTGCAAACGGCGTTATCTCAGTAACAGAGGGCGCTAACATGCCTACAACTCTTGAGGCTACTAAGTACCTTCAGGAGAATGGTGTTCTCTTCGTTGGTGGTAAGGCTGCAAATGCAGGTGGTGTTGCTACATCAGCTCTTGAGATGAGCCAGAACAGCGAGAGACTTTCATGGACATTCGAGGAAGTTGACGGCAAGCTTAAGGGAATCATGGAGACAATCTACGCTAACATCTCAGATGCAGCAAAGAGATACGACATGACAGTTGGCGGAAACGCAGACTATGTTGCAGGTGCTAACATCGCCGGCTTCGAGAAGGTTGTTGACGCTATGCTTGCTCAGGGCGTTTGCTAATCCTAGGTAATAGGCGAGAGCCATATCTTCAAATCAACTAGACATAAGATTATAATATAAGACTATAGACGTCCATCTGTGGAGTGATCCGCAGATGGGCGTTTTTGTGTGTATACGACACGCCTCGGGATAGTTATGTAGACTCCATCTTCATAATTATCTTTAGGCGAATTTCTTTTTTAAAGTTCATTTAAGTTTGGCAGGTTATTATAGCATCATCAAGAGGAGATAAGACAAGAAAGGATGATGTTTATGGCAGATAATACATTTAAAAGATATGAACTTAAATACATGATGACTCGATACCAGTACGAACAGATAATGAGCGGAATGATAAGGTACATGCAGCCGGACCGGTTCGCACACAGCCAGATCATTAACATATATTTCGATACCCCTTCCCACAGACTCATCAGGGACTCCATAGAAAAGCCGGTTTACAAAGAGAAGCTCAGGCTTAGAAGCTATGGAGTACCAGATGACGATTCAGAGGTTTTTATTGAGCTCAAGAAGAAATACAAATCTGTTGTGTACAAAAGAAGGCTGGAGGTGCCTGAACAGGAGGCCATGGATTATCTGGTGGGCGGTCAGCCACTGCACGAGGATTGTCAGATCGGCAGAGAGATCGATTATTTCATGCAGGTATACAAGGATCTTGAGCCGGCTGTGGTTCTCTCATATGAGCGTGATTCTTACAAAGGCATAGACGATCCGGAACTAAGGATTACATTTGACTACAATATACTTTGGCAGAACGAGGATCTTACACTGCAGAAAGAGCCATATGGGCACAAGGTCATACCTGAATATAAGGTGTTGATGGAGATTAAGATGGCAGGCGGATTTCCGCTTTGGTTGTCACATCTGCTCACAAAATACAATGTATACAGAACATCATTTTCAAAGTATGGAGAGGCATATAAACAAATGGTTGGTTGACATAAGTCGAGAACGAGTTATGTAAATTATAAAGTGACAAACATAAGCAGGAGGAGATAGAAGATGACAGGATTATTTGACAGTATATTTGGAACGGCGACAACGATAACGGTGCAGGAGTTTCTGATCTGCATAACGGTATCTCTTGTGATAGGTGTATTCCTTGCAGGGGTGTACGCGTTTAGGAGTAAATATACACAGAGCTTTTTGGTGACACTGGCACTCATACCAGCGGTCGTGTGCGTGGTGATCATGATGGTAAATGGAAACGTTGGTGCGGGTGTTGCGGTGGCAGGAGCATTCAGCCTTGTAAGGTTTAGATCGGTGCCCGGATCGGCAAAGGAGATATGTGCGATATTCCTTGCGATGGGAGCAGGCCTTGTGACCGGAATGGGATTTATCGGATACGCGGTATTATTTGCGATAATACTTGGCGGAGCAATGTTCGCTTGCAGTCTTACGGGATTTGGCGGCGGAAGGGATGAAGAGAGAGCCCTGAAGATCACTGTGCCTGAAAATCTCGACTATACAGAGGCATTTGACGAGGTACTTGCCGACTGTACAGACAGTTACAGACTGACAAATGTGAAGACGACCAACATGGGAAGTCTGTTCAAGCTTACATATGTGGTGAAACTTAAGAAAGATACAAATCAGAAGGATATGATAGACAGTCTCAGGGTGAGAAATGGCAACTTAGAGATCATGCTGACACAGGTGGATTCGGGGGATATGACATTGTAGAAGACAGTATGTGTTCGTGGGATATAACACTGTAGAAGATGGTATGTGTACGTAGGATATAACATTATAGACGATGACAGATGTATGAGATGCTGTTGATGATATAAAGCAGACCGGAAATTCAGACCGGTTGGCAAATACTTAGTAAGGAGATGATCGCATGAGGAAGAATAAATATATGATACATAGAGCGGGAATACGCAAATGCCTGGCTGTGGGGCTGACAGCGGCAATGTGCATGGCAATGCTTGCCGGATGTTCGACCAGTCAGAGCACAGGTTCAACTTCAGATACTGGGGTGGCAAGTGAAGTGAGCACAGCCACAGATGCGGAGACGGACATTAAAAATGACTGGACAGAAACGGCGGATGCGCAGAACACAAGTACAAAGACAGAGATGACTGTGGAGGAAATGCAGGCTGCCATAGACGATGCCATGAGCGAGGCAGACATAGACATAACGGATATGTTCACAAAACGTGATCTGGCTGGAACCTACGAAGAGAGTGAGGCTGTGAAGATAACGTTGTCTGGAAAGACAGCCACATGTGACAGCTCAAATGTACAGATAGAAGATGGTGTGGTGACGATCAAGGAGGCAGGTTTATACGTTCTGTCAGGGACGCTCACAGACGGAACCATCGTAGTGGATGCCGGTGATGATGACAAGGTGCAGCTTGTATTTGATGGTGTGTCGATTACGACTGTAGACTATGCGGCGATATATGCAAAGAATGCAGATAAGGTATTTGTGACATTGGCAGAAGGGTCAGAGAACAGCCTTACAGTGTCAGGCGACTACGTTCAAACCGATGACAACAATGTGGACTCAGTTATATTTGCCAAATGTGATATTACACTCAATGGAAACGGAAACCTGACTGTCAAGGACACCACCGGGCATGGAATTGTGTCCAAGGATGACCTTGTGGTAACGGGTGGAACCTATATGATAGATAGTCAGGATCACTGCCTGAACGGCAAAGATAGCGTAAGGATCGCGGATGGGACATTTACCCTCGCTTGCGATGAGGATGGCATACATGCCGGAAACGATGATCAGCAGGATGGCTACATATATATAGAAGGCGGAGACATTGATATATCGGTTGGAGATGATGCGATGCACGCTGAAGGACTTTTGATCATAACAGGTGGAGATATAGACATTTACAAGAGCTATGAGGGTATCGAGGGCTATAAGATACTGGTGACCGGCGGTGATATAGACGTGGCAGCCAGCGATGACGGTTTCAATGCGGCAAGACCTGATGGCAGCGGACAGAGCGATGGCGCACAATCAACCGAGGGTGATAAGAGTCAGAAGAATTCGTCCCAGAGCAAGACAAATGACACAGAAACGAACAGACCAGAACTTCCGGAAAAAGGAGACCGGTCGGGAGATTCAGGCGCACCTGGTGGATCAGGCATGGGCGGCGCAGGCATGGATGCTGATTACGACGCATATATTATAATAACTGGCGGAAACATAAATATAAATGCTGATGGCGATGGAATAGATTCAAATGGATACCTTGGAATCGCTGGAGGCAATGTGTATGTACTCGGTCCTTCAAATAATGGAAATGGTGCGCTGGATTACGGAATCTATGCTGCTATCACCGGCGGTGAGATGATGGCTGTGGGTGGTTCAGGCATGGCACAGGGATTTGGAGATGAGTCCACACAATGTTCTGTACTTGTCAATTTTGATGAGTGGATAGATGCCGGAGAAACGATCACCCTCACTGATTCCAATGGGAATAAGCTACTCACTTACAAGGCTGACAAGAAGTTTAACTCAGTTTTGATAAGTACTTCAGATATGAAACAGGGCGAGACATATACTCTGACTGCTGGAGATCAGACGAGCACATTTGCAATGGAGGATGTGACATACAGCGAAGGTTCTGGCGGTATGCAGGGAACAGGCGGAGATCCAGGCAACGGCGGTATGCAGAGACCAGACGGAAACTCAGATGATGGACAGAATGGAGGACAGGATACCGGCTCCCAGACAACAGAAACGATTAAAAATACAGAAAGCATAAGTATATAGAATGAAATTCCAGACACTTTATTATCCAAAACAGTTGATTTATTTGTAAAAATGCTTAATATTATAAAGATGTGACATTTGATAAAGCTGGAAGGAGTGTACAGATGAAGTTATATGTTGCGAGACATGGAGAGACAGAATGGAACAGATTGAACAAGGTCTGTGGCAGGACGGACTCACCTCTTACAGATACAGGACTCAGACAGGCACAGCTCCTTGCAGACAAGTTGGATGACTGCCCTATTGATGTGATAATAGCATCTCCGCTTTCGAGAGCGCAGAAGACGGCTCAGGCGGTTGCTCAGAGAAAACATTTGCAGGTTATCACGGATGACAGGCTCATAGAGCAGGATTACGGTGTGTATGAGGGAGTTCAGAGAGACGATGAGAACTTTCTCAATAATAAGCGAATGTTTGCTTATAGATACCCGGGTGGAGAATCCATGATGGATATAGCGAGAAGGACGTATGATCTTATCATAGAGACGAATGAGAAATATCCGGACTCGTCTGTTCTGTTTGTGTGCCACAACGGTATATGCCGTGTGATATGCAGCTATTTTAAGGATATGACCAACGAAGAGTATTTTGGATTTAGTCAGGATAATTGTGGGTACAATATCTACGAATTATGATGACAAGGGAGTGTTATTGATATGATGGAATTGCTTATAGATTCATTTAAGGACGCGTTGCTTGATACAGTCAAGCTCATACCGTTTCTGTTGATCACATATGTTATCATGGAGTGGCTAGAGAGAAAGACAGCGGGAAAACAGGCAAATATATTAAAGAAGGCAGAAAAGCTTGGTCCGCTGCTGGGTGGAGTGCTTGGAATAGTGCCGCAGTGTGGATTTTCACTCATGGCGTCCAACCTGTACAGCGGAGGAGTCATAGGTGCCGGTGTGCTTATAGCGGTATTTATGTCCACGTCGGATGAGATGCTGCCGATCATGCTGTCAAATGATGCAATAGGGGCTGGAACGATAGCAAAGATTCTTGTGACAAAGGCAGTGATAGCAGTAATAACAGGATATATAGTCGGATTTGTCCTAGACAGGATGAGAAAACCTGTGGAAGTGAAGAAGATAGAGCCCGTTCATGAACACGGAGATGTGCATGGACATGCACACGATAAGAGCTTAGCAGAGAGCAGTCAGCATGCAAAAAACATAGTGTATAAAGATATGCATGGCGGAAATGGCGGTGATGGACATGTTCATGATTATGTACATGAGCACAGCCATGATCATGGACACTATGGAGAGAAAAATATTCATGAGGTGTGTGAACAGGAACACTGTGACTGTGAGGGCGGCATATTTAGATCTGCGTTGATTCATACAGCAAAGATCGCTGTTTTTATATTTATTTTTACACTGGTGATAAACGTAATAATAGAGGCTGTTGGAGAAGATGCCATAGCCGGGGTGTTCAATGATGTGCCGGTTCTCGGGGAGGCAGCAGCAGCTCTGGTTGGACTCATACCGAACTGTGCAGCATCGGTCATAATAACAGAACTATATCTTCAGGGAATCCTCAGCGCAGGCGCTATGATGTCTGGCCTTTTGGTGAGCGCAGGTGTTGGACTTGTGGTTCTCTTTAGAATGAACAAGCACAGACCTGCAGAGAATATAAGGATAACAGCCGTTTTATATATTGCGGGCCTCATATGGGGACTTCTTATAAATGCGGCAGGGATAACCTTTTAAACCGGTTTGCATGATAATGCATTATCTGACAATGAATTGTAATAAATTGTACTGAATTGTATAGAAAAAGGAGATTACATTTTGTAATCTCCTTTTTCTGTGTGTGCTATTTGATTCGTTTTTTGCCACATATCGGACACACATCCTGATCGGTGGGCTGACCGCATCCCCAACATATCCATGTGCAACCGGTTTCTGTGGTTTCCTCTGAAGGTTTCTGAGTTGGTTTCATCTTGAAATTCTTGGAAACGATCTCAACGTTACCGTTCTCATCAAGAGTGGTCTGAATGCCAGACATACCGGAATCTTCAGCAGGTTTGTTTTTCTTCTTTTTCCCAAATCCAAATCCCATTTCATAACCCCTATCCTATAACTTATGTTTTATTTTAATGCAACATATACAAATAAGCAATAGAAAATTGGAAGGTTACACAGTGTTCTTGTTGAAAAAAATATGATAACTACAGAGTCTATTGCCAAGCTCCGTCAAAAGTGATAACCTGCCCGTTAAGATATTCTCCGCAGCCTGCAATATGGCAAATGAAATCGGCAGCTTCTTGGACTGTTGCCATGCGGCCGGCTGGAATCTCGTCCTCAAGCATTTTCCGCTCGTCTGGTGACAGGTGTCCGTTCATTGAAGTATCTACGGCTCCAAAGGCGATCGCATTGACGGTTATGCCACTAGGAGCAAGCTCTTTTCCAAGAGCTCTGGAAAATGAATTTACAGCACCTTTGGATGCTGAGTAGGCAACCTCACATGATGCTCCGCAGTTTCCCCAAACTGATGATATGTTTATGATGTGTCCGTGGTGCGCGTGTACCATATGTGGAACCACCCTGTTGCAGCTGTTGAAGACGGAGTATATGTTAGATTTCATAGTGCGGTCAAAGTCGGCGGCGGTCATGTCTGTGAGCAGCCCTACATAAGATATCCCTGCATTATTTATAAGCAGCTCTATATTACTGCCAAATTTATCTGTTACATTCTGGATAAATTCTCCCATGAAATCCATATTTCCAGAGTCGCCGCACATTGCCAGGCAATCAGCGCCATTTGCCAGGAGTTCATCTCTGAGAGACATAAGTTCGTCAGAATGTCTGAAGGAAGTGATTGCTATGTTTTTATATGTGTCGGAAAGTTTCAGTGCTGTTGCTCTGCCAATACCTGTAGATGCGCCTATAATTATTGCTGTATCCAAATTGGTACCTCCTGAATTTGTGAATAAACATTTAAATATAGTATATCACGCGAATTATATGTTGAAAATAAAAAAGCACTTTGGTATACTCTAGTTGTTTTTGTTGATGATCCAACAGGCATGCAAAAATAAAGTAAATGTAGTATAAGCAAAATAAAAGCAACAGGATATGGAGGCTGTATAATGGGTAAGAAAGTTATGAAGTTATTTTTAGATACTATACTCAGAGCTGCGGTTATTATACTGGCAGTTGCCATAGTTGTCATGCTGGTACTTCTGGCGAAGACAATGAGTAAGAGTAAAAAGACAGATACGAATGCAAAGAAAGAGGTTTCCAGTATAGTTACAGAGGAAAACGACCCGTCCGACCCGACATTTGGCGGAGGGGATGCTGCGGACACAACAGATGCATCAGCTGATGCATCGTCATCAGACAACACCACAGAAGAGAACTCATCAAGTTCAAAGAACGCAAAGCTCATGGTACTCAACGCATCAGGGGTATCAGGAGTTGCAGCCACATGGCAGACAACGCTTACTGCAGATGGATATACATCGGTTGATATAGGAACATACCAGGGAGACACACAGTCATCTACTACTGTGTACACATCAGATGAATATGACGTAAGTTCTCTGACATCTATTTTGGGCTCAGCATCTACAAGTGCAAGATCTGATATTGATGATTCAATGGCAGATGTGGATATAAGCGGATCAGATATTGTTGTTGTCATTGGCGTTGACAATGCGGCAAACAACTAATATACAGACATTAAAAAAGTAATTTTAAAGGTCTTATCACAGAGCGGTGGCATCTGCTTGTGATAAGACCTTTTTTGACTGTAGTAAAAAATATGACTGGATTTTTATGTAGTAAATAGAGCCTTTAGTGGTAAAAATCGAAAAAAGTTGTTATTAAGGAAAATTAATCAAAAAATGATGCAGATAGTAACGAGGTTTGCTTTTTGTCAAGTACATATATGGTTAAATTGAATAGGCAAAAGTTATAAAATATACTGAAAACGTTACTAAAAAACGGTGAAAACAATGTCATAATGGTGAAGGTTTCACAAAAAACAAAGAGTAAAGCCTATCAAAATGCCTCGAAAACCGTCAAAATGTTGTAAAAAATGTGAACGTATACATTTTAGACAAAAGTTTAAAAATTTTTTTGAGCAATAATCACATAGAATGAAGAATGTGGATGATGTAGAATAACAATAGTTTTTAGGGTGAGCAAAAACAAGATTATATACACTACGGAGGTAATTTCAAATGGCAAGTTTATCACTTAAGAACATTTACAAGGTATATCCTAACGGATTCAACGCAGTTAAGGACTTCAACCTTGAGATCGAAGACAAGGAGTTCATAATCTTTGTTGGACCATCAGGATGTGGTAAGTCAACAACTCTTAGAATGATAGCAGGTCTTGAGGATATCAGCTCAGGTGAGTTATGGATCGGAGACAAGCTTGTAAACGATGTAGAGCCTAAGGATAGAGATATCGCAATGGTATTCCAGAACTACGCTCTGTATCCACATATGTCAGTATATGATAATATGGCGTTCGGACTTAAGTTAAGAAAGGTTCCAAAGGAGAAGATTGACAAGGCAGTACATGAAGCAGCTAAGATTCTTGATATCGAGCATCTTCTTGACAGAAAGCCAAAGGCTTTATCAGGTGGTCAGAGACAGCGAGTTGCTATGGGACGTGCTATTGTCCGTGAGCCAAAGGTATTCCTTATGGACGAGCCTCTTTCAAACCTTGATGCTAAGCTTCGTGTTCAGATGCGTGTTGAGATTTCAAAGCTTCATCAGAGACTTCAGACAACAATCATCTACGTTACACATGATCAGACAGAGGCTATGACACTTGGTACAAGAATCGTAGTTATGAAGGATGGTATCATTCAGCAGGTAGATACTCCTCAGAACCTCTACGACAAGCCATGTAACCTCTTTGTTGCTGGCTTCATGGGTATGCCACCTATGAACTTCATCGATTGTAAGGTTGTTAAGTCTGGCGCAGATGTACTTCTTATGTTTGGTTCACATTCAATCAAGGTTCCAGACAGCAAGGCTGAGAGACTCATCGCACTTGATGCAATTGATAAGGAAGTTGTTCTTGGTATTCGTCCAGAGGATATCCATGACTGTCTCTTATACGAGACAGTATCCATGATGAGCAGCTCTTCATTGAGTCATCACCAGAGAGCGTAATCGATGCTAGAATCAACATCTATGAGATGCTTGGTGCTGAGGTTTACTTATACTTTACAATTGATCAGTTTGATATCACAGCAAGAGTAAATGCTCGTACAACAGCTAGACCTGGCGACACAGTTCAGTTCGCATTCGACTTAAGCAAGATTCATATCTTCGATAAGGAGACTGAGGAGATTCTTGTTAACTAGTCTATGATAGAATAAGTGGTTTAACTG
>URJU01000078.1 GCA_900548315.1 uncultured Coprococcus sp.
ATACGGAGCATATCACTCTGGCAGACATCGCGCTTTCCGCCGCCTGCTGCAATTCCTGATGCAAGAGCCACCGCTGTCTCCTCTGCGATTCCCACGTCGACAAACTGCTTTCCGGCCTCACGTCTCTTATCCTCTGTAAATCCTATAACTGTCGGTGTTCCCGCTGTGATGGCAACGACCTTTGGATCCTTCTTCATCTTGTCAAGCAGGTAATCACAGGACACGCTTGAGTAGTACTCCTCGTCACTTTCAAATAACGATCTTCCTGTCTCTATGTCAAATGGTCCGCTGTAGTGCCACTGCTCCTTGTGCTCCTCGGCTGGGGCATACCCCTTTCCCTTGAGGGTTCTGATGTGGACCACAACAGGCTTCTTTGAATCCTTCACCTTCTGGAATGTGTCTATGAGGGCTGCCACATCATTGCCTTCATGTACGTAATAATAATCAAGTCCCATGGCGCGGAACAGATTGCACTCTGCTGTTCCCTTAGTGTCTCTGAGTAATCTGAGATTTGTATAGAGTCCTCCGTGGTTCTCGGCTATGGACATATCGTTGTCATTTACAACTATGATGAGATTGCCATCCAATTCTTTAGCGTAGTCCAAGCCTTCAAGGGCCTCTCCTCCTGACAGGGAGCCGTCACCTATCACTGCTATCACATTGCCATCTGCCCCCTGGAGATCCCTTGCCTTTGCAAGGCCTGCTGCAAGACTTATGGATGTTGAGGTATGTCCAACCGTAAAGAAATCATGCTCGCTCTCATGTGGGTTGCTGTAACCGGTTACATCATCATAGTTCTCCTCATAGAGGTATGCATCCTTTCTTCCAGTGAGCATCTTGTGAGGATAGCTCTGGTGGGACACGTCATACACAATCTTATCCTTTGGTGATTCAAATACATAGTGAAGTGCTATGGTTGCCTCCACCATACCAAAGTTCGGTCCAAAATGTCCGCCGTGCTTGCTGGCTCTGACGAGCAATGCATGTCTCATTTCGTCTGCAAGTGTTCTCATCTCGTCTACTGTCAGTTTCTTTACATCCTGTGGTCCGTTAATATTTTCAATATACATTTTTATTTATCCTCCTGTTTTACATAGTGCATTACTGCTCATTAACATAGTGCATCACCGCTCGTTGATCTGCCTTTCTGTTTACATCCATACATGCTCCAGATTGTGCATCTGTCATTCACAATCGGTAATTTCCCCGTCCCATACAAGCTTGCCGGTCTTCACGGCCTCCTCATATTTGGATATCTTGTAATGTAATCTCTCCATAGTGGTTTCGATCTGCTTTCTCTGCTCCTCAAGTTTCTCATACTGCTCCTTAAGGAGATCAAGCCTTGCGCCAAATGTAGCATCTCCCATCTGGAACAGTTTTACATACTCTATAAGTGCCTCTATCGGAACACCTGCATTTCTCATACACACAGTGTGCTCAACCCAGCTGACGTCCTTTTCCTGATAATCCCTGTTACCGTTAGCATTTCTAGCGACAGGAGGGATAAGTCCCACCCTCTCGTAATACCTGAGCGTATCAGCGGTGATACCAAACTTTTCACTTACCTCTTTGATAGTCATATTTTCACCTCTTACTTATCTATGTACTTGAATATTTATAATAAACTTTTATCCTGTACTGAATATATCACTTGGAGCTCACTCCAAGTCAACCCCCAATTTTCACCCCTTATGGGGACGAAGGTGCCTGACCCCCTGGGGACGGAGGGGACGGAGGTACCTGTCCCCATACAAGAACATAAAATAGGCGGGCAACGTAGTTACCGCTGTCCGCCTTTATATACATGAATATGTAAATTTTTTATGCTACGCACTGATTCCAACTGTCGAGCAGATGTTTACTGCAATGATATCATCTACCGTTACACCAAAGATGGCAGCTAGAATGATCAGGTTATCTACGGTTGGCATAGCCATACCTTTCTGCCACTTGTATATCGCATTTGGAGTGGCAAATCCAAATATATCCTGCAGATCCTTTACAGAAAGACCTGCATTCTGTCTAAGTTTCACAATATTTCTGCCTGTTCCTGTCATGTCAATTGTTGGTACATTACACATAATACTTCCCTCCTAAAATTCCCATCTCATCTGCATTGTTAAAATTGTGGACCGCGCAGAGCGCATCCCCTGGCGCCCCTAACGATCCGACACATACAATCTCTGCCATGTCTATCCCTTTCTTTTATCTCTAAGTTCTGGCAGATTTCTTCTTCACAAAGACGAGTTCAAAACACGAAAAAAACGCCCATCCACATGAATACTTCTATAATACTCACATAGATGGACGTTTTTTGTACATCATGATTCCAATCTATTAATGCTGATAGATCTGGCTGATCTCAGTCTATCGAAACCTATTTAATCTGTTATGTATTTGCTCAGATCTTTCAGGTCAGCATATTTGCATGATCATGTTCCGTACGCTCTCGCCCTGTACCATATGAGTACATATGTTCACGCAGCCTATCATCTGTATGTAAAATATTCCCTGCCACATCACTATTAAACTTTCGTGTTGTGCATTTAGCGAAAACTATACTTGACATGATTCTTTCCTTTCCTGACTATCCCTTCCGGGTTCCTTTTCCTAAGTCATTTTTTATTGGTGTGTCCTGATTTTCTTCTTTTATTTGACCACCTAAACTGTACTCTACCACAAATATAATTATTTGTCATTACACCGCTGGTATAAAATTATTTTATCCCCGGCTGCTTCAAGCTCCCTCTCTATCCAGGTCATGATAACATCCACCAGATACTCCTGCTGTCTTGGACCAAGCTCCACTCCCGGGGCAAATGTATGCCACTTACGTATGCATTCCCGGCAGCATGTAGCCGTCGCATGCTGTGCCACAAATACCGGATGTCCCCGCATGGGAGTCTGCTTTCCATCATTTGGTATGAATGCCGGAGCTCCCCTCTGCGCTATGAAATCCCGTGCATGCTGTCTTATGGTATCCAGCCCCTTTTCATGTATATAATCGATATCTTTCTGTGTCAAATGAAATCCACTGCGAAATTTCGACCTTCCCAGACGTTCAAAAAGCCAGGCGTACCATTCTTCCTTTGTCAACCCTATCATCTCCATGTAATTCTATAGCAGAAAGTCTCTACTACTCTTCATCATTTCTCACAGAAAAATTCTATCTCCTCGCCAAGCGGTCCTCGGCAGAACGCGATCCTTGCCGGAAACTTTGGATCCGACTGGATCTCTATGTCCTTTGGCTCCACAAACACCTCATATCCTGCCTTTCTCACTGCCGAAACACAGGCATCCACATCCTCTGCAGCAAATGCAAAATGTCTTATATTTCCCTGCGGAAGCGGTGACTCACCATCCTCAAACACCTCGATGATGCCATCTCCAGTGTCAAACATGATCCCGCCATCCCATTTTCTCGCAACTGAAAGTCCCAATATATCACCATAAAACTCTGCTACATTCTTATACTCTTCGCTGCTGCAGCACTTAAGTGCCACATGATGTATTCCTTTTATAAGTGCCATCGTATTGCCTCCTTATGAAAACTGATTCTAAAAGCTGATTGAACCTTTATGATTAATATATATCTAATCCGTGCATTTTCCAAGTTCATTGTTCACTATCTCACGAATCTCATATAAAAACCTCTCATATAAAAATTTGTTGAAAAAGTCCACAAAAAAGCTCTTGCTACTCGTATATATATTGAGAGTTAACGATATACCAGTTACAATAAATCATCGGGACGATACGATGGGCTTTACAATAAGGAGGTTTCAACTATGAAAAAACGAATAACAACATTACTACTCAGCGCCTGTATGTGTGCAGGTCTTGCCGGCTGCGGCACAAATACACCGGGGAATAATCCCGGTCACACCAAAACTGATTCGTCGGTCACTTCCCTCACTGACAACATCACTGTGACTTCGGTCAAAACGGATATAACATCATTTAACCAGCTAAAGAACGGAATCAATGAATTCTCTATGAATATGTATTCTGCTCTTCCTGCTGATAAGAACATATTTTACTCGCCTTACAGCATTGCAAGTGCACTGTCCATGCTGGATGTAGGTGCAGACGGCGCAACAAAAAAAGAGCTCGAAAATGCTCTCGGCATAACAGACCTTGACGAGTGGAATGATGAGATGAAGGCATATCTGTCAAAGGACTGGTCACAGAATACATTTGTCAACACAGCAAATTCAGTATGGATGAACAAGGATACATCCTGGTCAGCTGACATAGAAAAGGATTTCCTTACACCTGCCAAAGATTACTACTCAGGTGAGGTGTATGAAGCAGACTTCAACGGTCAGCCGGACAAAGTTGTACAGAATGTCAACAAGTGGGTCAGCACAAACACTAACAAGATGATTCCTGAAATCTTAAAGGAGATTCCTGGTGGAACCGTGATGATGCTTATAAACGCAGTTTATTTCGAGGGGAAATGGGATACTCCTTTTATCGAGGATAAAACTTTTCAGAGCAGCTTCTACGGAACCGACAAGGAAAGCGTTGTTGATATGATGCATCTCTACGGTGAGCACTTCACATACATGGACAACGGTGAGATCAAAGGAATCACTCTTCCATACGACGGCGACAATGTTGTCATGAAGGTGTTCATGCCAACCGCCGATGACGGAGACATAAATGAACTCTTTGACAAACTAAGCAACGAAGAAAAACAGAAGCTCATCGACTCTCTGGATAATGCCAACAACGTAGAGATCGATACACTCCAGCTCCCAAAATTCACAGATGAGCAGAGCATCGACGGTCTTGACGACATTCTGAAAAACATGGGAATCCAGTCGGCATATTCGGAGAGTGCTGACCTCTCCAAGATCGCCGATGGCATAGCCGTTTCATCAGTCAACCACAGGGCAAAGGTTATCGTGGATGAGAACGGAACCAAGGCCGCAGCAGAGACAGACATCATGGTCAAGGAAACAGCAATGATGCCAAGTGAGGAAACATATAACTTTATTGTGGACAAGCCATTTGTGTATGTGATTGAAGATCAGAGCACTGGCATGATCCTGTTCATGGGCAGGGTAAACTCATTATAATCTCATATCACGGTCAGAAATGATGTCAAAATCGGCAAGCTTTTGAATACACAGCTATCTACATGCATAGTCCTGCCGAGTTTAAAAAGTAGGATTGTAAAGTGCGTAATTATTAAAGGACAGAACCCACCAGCTTTCGCTGAAAAGTTCTGTCCTTTTTTATAGGTCCACTATTCCGACTTTCTCTCTGAATTCTCATTTGATTCTGTCGTGTCACCTGTTTCTCTGAGATTCTTCTCTCGTATATACTGTATCACTCCATGACACCAGTCAAGTACGGCAGAATACGAATCCATCACTCCCCCATGCATTGTGTGAACACTGTCCAGATCATGTTCCTTGACTGCAGTCTCAAGTGTCTGTGCTTCGTCGCCAAGTTCCATTGCACCTATGGTCCTGGAAGTACTCTTAACTGTATGTATCAATATCCTGTATCCATCCCAGTCCTGTTCATCATATGCTTTCTGTATCTCTGTGCGCTTGTCGTCAGCTGCATACATAGATATGATCTCTTTCCAAAAATCTTCACTACCCCCGCAGTATGTAAGACCCTTCTCACGATCAATATAAACGTCACTTGAAGATTCCTGTTGTTTCAGGTTGCAGGCATTTTTCTGAACTTCATCCTCAGGCACCTCCAGCTGCATCGTTTTGCTTTTCTCCACAGTCATCCCCCCATCCATTCAATATCTATATGCCATTACCCTATCACTCCATACAGTGTCTCAAGAAACACGATAGGCAGAAACGGCTTGGTTATATAATCCTCAACTCCCAACGTCCTTGCCCTCTCTATTAATTGGTAATCTTTGTATGCCGTGACAAATATAACAGGTGCATCCGTTATCTTACGGAGTTTCTCCAGCGTCTCAAATCCGTCCATCTCCGGCATCTCAATATCCAAAATGATTAGGTCTACATGCTTGTTTTCTACTATCTCTATAGCCTGTTCTCCACTTTCCGCTGCAATTATCTTGTAGAGTGGTTCATCCTTACATATATTCTCTATAAGTCTTACATTTATCCTCTCATCATCGACTACCAGGATGTTGCTCTCCATCTTTTCAGCCTGTCTCATATGATAATCCTCATCCTCACTGATCATCTGAAGCATGATATCCGCTATAGCCGGGTCAAACTGACTTCCCTTGCCTTTTTCCATCTCATCACGGACTATCTTCTGAGGCAGAGCATATCTGTAACTTCTATTGGATGTCATGGCATCATAACTGTCTGCCACCGCTATTATCCTTGCACATTCCGGTATATTCTCGCCCTTTAATCCGCTCGGGTATCCCTTTCCGTCATATCTCTCATGGTGATATTTTGCTCCCACAGCAAGATCTGGAAATGCATTGATATTTTTTAGTATATGATATCCATTTACACAATGGAGTTTTATCATGGAAAACTCCTCATCTGTAAGTCTGCCCGGCTTGTTAATAATGTTATCCGGGATACGAATCTTTCCCATATCATGCAGCAGAGCAATCTGATACATCTCATCCTGTTCCTTGACAGATCTTCCCATTCGTTTTACCAGTTCACGGCTGTATCTTGCTACACGCACCGAGTGGCCTTTTGTATACTTATCCTTCGCATCTATCGTCTTGGCAAATGCCTGCATAACCATATTGTTGAGTTCTGTCAGTTCATTGTTGGTCTCATCAAGCTGATTGAGTGTGACATCAGTTCTTCTCTTTGACCTGGTGCAGAAAAATACGATAATTGCATACAGGACTATTCCAACACCTGCAGCATATCCTATAAGTTTTCTCATGTTCTTATACAGATTCTCATTTGTGATAACCATGACAACATGCCACTCATTCATGATAGAGCTGCTAAACACAGTTACCTTTTTATCGTCAATTACAGTCTCAAACGACTTTCCATCATGGCTTTTCATCCCGCCTATGATAGTTTTGTTCTCGCCTTCAGCATAATTCTGCCCTATCTCGTCTTTATCAGCGTGTGTTATAACCAGTCCACTCCTGTCACATACAAATCCATACCCCTGTCCATTTAATTGTATGTTCTCCGTATCAGTCTGTATAGTATCAAGGCTAACATCAAGAGATATAACACTCTCTCCGTCATATAGCAGCTGACTCACCGAAACCATGATCGTGTCTGTCTTGGCATCAAAATATGGCTCACCAATCGTAGGCTCACCTGACGCAGCAACCGCTGCCTTATACCATTCTTGATCCTGAGGAACATAATCGGAATCCGGCTCCCAGCCAATACCATCAAGATAGTCCCCATTTACCAATCCATATATACCAGTAAACGTTTCATCTATATCCTTGTGATAATAGTCCGACTCACTGGTAAAAAAATCCTGTATATCACGGGAAGAACGACCGTCACGCATCATATGCTCTACCGTAAACCTTGTGAGTTCTACAGCATCCATTGCACGGCTCAGATAGGAATCCATATGCTCTCTCTCCTGCTCCAAAGTCTCCGCTCCAAGAGCGAGCGTGTCATTCACTGATTTTCTATAAAATGTCATGATAGTAGATACCGACAACACAACGACAGCTGCAAAGCTCACCACTAGTGTCAATATGTACTGTTTCCTGCTCACATTCTTCATGCCAATCCTCCCTATCTCATGCAAATAATATCTTAACACATTGTTATGACAAAACAAAGTTTTATAGTTTCTTTTATGAAATATGCACAAAAAACAACCTCCTGGCGGTTTCCCACCAGAAGGTCATCAATCCCCACCCCAAAGAGGCAGGCCATTGCATACATATTGTCAAATGTCGGCAGACATTCGCCTCGCTGCCATTTGTAAATTGATACCGGCTCATTGAACCCTAAAAATGTCTGCAATGCTTTCACTGTGATTCCTTTCTGCTGTCTCACTTCCTTGATCCTCATGCCTGTAGCTTTAAGATCGATCATCGGAAAATTCGTCTGTGCCATAAAACATACCTTCCTTTCATAACTGCTATAAACCAGGTTCCACCTTTATCCCCTGTTAAGTCCATAGCCGGATAAGATATCTGAATATAATAAAAAAGAAAATTTGACACCACTTTTGATCCATGAAGGAATCTTTGATAAGTATATCATGTCTAAACCACAGATTAAAAGTAAACCCATAGTTTAATTTTTAAATTTATATGCAGCACTATTTATTGCCTTATACTTGTGCTACTGCTGCCGTCTTCCCATTAGGCCGACATATGCAGCAACCATTTCAACTACGCCGTCCACACCTATCTTTATCTCGTCAAGGCACAGATCATAGTTGCCGGAATATCCCCAATTCTCGCCGCTGTAATAGTCATGATAACTGCGTCTTCTCGCGTCCGTCTCCTCCACAAGGATCTTTGCTTTACGCTCGGAAACGCCATGTTTTTCTGCGATTCTCTTCACTCTGCCGTCAATATCTCCACACAGAAATACTCTCACGACATCTTCTCTGTCCTTGAACGCAAAATCTGATGCCCTGCCAACAACTACACAATCCTGCCCATCCAGCAGTTCTGCAAGCGCTTTTCCAGGCGTAGTATACCGCACTGACAAAAAGTCATCAGATACGGAAGTCATCATGGAGTCTATCGTTTTCTCTCCAAAGAAGAGCGGATATTTGTCGTATATCCCTTTCTTCTTTGCAAGCGCTACTATCTCCTTCTTCGTGTAATGGGGTATTTTATATTGTTCCGAAAGTCTCCTCGCCACCTCATCCCCATCGCATCCACATTCTCTGCCTATCGTTATGACCATATTCTTGCCTCCTTATCTCTGTGTTATTTTTTATACTCTTTACTATCCAGATCTATTATACCACCCTGCGCAGTAAATATATGTTCAATATCTATCGGTTTCTCTATCTCTGCCGTATACATCTGCGCCTTGTGACGTCTCATGGCAAACTGCCAGAATACAAGTGCTATAAGCAGCGCCATTGAAAACACGTTTCTCTTATTATATCACTTTTTGACCAAACGGAATGCCGGCATCGTATTTTATCCGTATATTTGATTTACAAATTATCCAAGCCGTGATAACATCTAAAAAAGATTACAGGGAGGGTTACATATGCCAAATATTGTATGGAAAGACAGAAAGCGTACCTTATTCGGACTGCCTTGGTCATTCACCAAGTACAGCCTGTCCGATGACAGACTTTTTATAAGCACAGGTTTTCTAAATACCAAGGAAGATGAAGTCAGACTCTACAGGATCATGGACATCTCACTGAACCGCTCACTCGGTCAGAGAATGTTCGGTCTCGGCACCATCAAGTGCTGTTCAGCAGACAAAACTCTCGGAGATTTTGAGATAAAGAACATCAAGAAATCCAAGGAAGTAAAGGAAAAGCTCTCTGAGATGGTTGAGAATGAGAGAAACCGAAAGAAAGTCACAAGCCGTGAATTCATCGACCACGAAGACGATGATTTCGATGATGGACATGACAATATGTAAATGTCTTAGATCACACATATGAAAATTTATATTTCAGCATCAAAAAAGCACGCTAAGCCACTTATTTTACGAGCGACAGCGTGCTTGCTGTATTTC
>URJU01000079.1 GCA_900548315.1 uncultured Coprococcus sp.
CGAGATTACTACGCGTCTCGTGGGCTCGGAGATGTGTATAAGAGACAGCGGTTATATTTATGAAGGAGAGCAGGCACCAGCTGAGTGTCCTATCTGTCATGCGGGAGCAGATAAGTTTAAGAAAGTTGAGGGTGAACTCACACTTGCAGCAGAGCATGAGTTTGGTGTATACGCTTCAACAGTAAAGAACAATTCAGAGATCAGTGATGAGGACAAGAAGTACATCTTCGATCAGCTCAAGGCAAACTTCGAGGGAGAGTGCTCAGAGGTTGGAATGTATCTTTGCATGGCTCGTGTAGCTCATCGTGAAGGATATCCAGAGATTGGCTTGTACTGGGAGAAGGCAGCTTATGAAGAGGCTGAGCATGCTGCAAAGTTTGCAGAGATGCTTGGATCAGATCTTGAGAATAATATGACTGATTCAACAGAGAAGAACCTCGCTTGGAGAGTAGATTGTGAGTTTGGAGCAACAGCAGGAAAGGTTGATCTTGCAAAGTGTGCAAAGAAGAATAATCTGGATGCTATTCATGATACAGTTCATGAGATGGCTCGTGATGAGGCAAGACATGGCAAGGCACTCAAGGGACTTCTTGACAGATATTTTGGCAAGTAAGTATAAGTAAGCATAGACAAAAAAGTACAAGTATAATAAAAAAGATGGTGTATTGTTTGAGGTACACCATCTTTTTGTTAAATTATGAGGATGCAGCAACTCCCTTTATGCTGACAGATACAGGGTTTTCATCGTATGAAATAGATTCGTATTTGTCAGCATCGGCTTTTCTTACGGGCACACTGATCCATTTGGCGGTATCTTTTGCTGTACCATCCACGTTCCTGTCACATACGTCAACAAGATAGTAGTAATCATCAGTTTTGGTCACAATGTGGTTGTATGTGGTAGTCTTTTCAATATACCGACCATATCCCATGGTGGGATCTGATTCCACAGAAAAGCAGTATAAATGCTACTATTACACATATCAGCGCTGTTACTATTGGGTTTGGTTTTTGCCTTTGTATTGCCATTTTTTTATTCCTCTCTATTTCAAATAAATGGTAGATAAAAACATAAAAAGACTGCATTTTTATGCTATAATTTAGCCTGATTGGACAAAACGATAGAAAGGAATACTACAAATGTCTAATACAACCAGATCAAATGCATCAAAATCGAGAATATCTAAAAGAAAGAAAAAGAATACAGAGCCCAATTATTGGTATATTATTCCTGCCATCATATGGATGGCATTTATATTTTACATGTCATCAAAGACGGGGGACGGTTCGTCTGCCGTAAGCAACCCCATAACTGATTTTATAGTAGAACTGTTCCAGAGAGCCAGGAATGATACGGCACCTGCGGTTGACAGGATGACGGGCGTTGTTGAGGTGATGGTGAGAAAGGGTGCGCATATGACTGAGTACGGAATACTCATCGCGCTTGTCATACTTGCGGTTAAAAAGGTAAGTGTAAAGATGTCTGCGGTGGGAACAAATATATGGTCGACAGTGATAACATTTGCGTATGCTTGCTCAGATGAAATACACCAACTTTTTGTTGCAGACAGGGCAGGACGTGGAACAGATGTGCTCATAGACATGTGTGGTGCGGTTATAGCACTTCTTATAATATACGGAATGAAGTCTGTCAGGGGCCGGATAGTGACAGGATTTATCATTGCCATGTTTTGTGTGGCTGTTGTGCTTATCCTTCTTCTGTGGAGATTTTAGCGGATTGAGTCAAAAGATCACGTCAAAATTGCATCAAAATGGGGGACTAAAGCCCATGCCAGCCTTGAATTAGAACGTGGCAGATGGTATATTAAAAAGGATTATGAGCATCAGGGCATCTCATGCCCGACTGGAGGATAAATAATGACTTTAGCAGATGTCAGAAAAAATATAGACAGAGTTGACAAGGAGATCAAGCAGCTGTTCAGGGAGAGGATGGAGCTTGCAGACCAGGTGGCTCAGGTAAAGGCTAAGACAGAGGATGACATATATAAGCCTGAGCGGGAGGAGATTATCATATCCAGTTTGACCGGTGATGTGGATGACAATATAAAGATGGAGTACACAGCACTTATCAAGAGGATCATGGAGATAAGCAGAAAGTATCAGTATGGAAGAACCCTGGAACTCAGAGATTGCCTGAATGTGGAATATGATGAGCAAGAGCCGGAGATAGATGCGGTTGCCATGGTCAAACCGGAGCTTTATATATGTCAGGGCTGCTCAAGGGATAAGGTTGTAGCCGTGGATTCGTATGATGATGTGTACGAACTGATAAAAACCGGCAAGGTTGATGCAGGAATGGGTATACTGGAGGATATAAGCTACGGTGTGTCAGATGCACTTCATGAGGTGCTCACCAACAACAGATTATATATATATAGATGTAATGTGGTGAATGAGAACGGACATAACAAAAAAGTCGTGACATTTACTGATCATCTTATAGTTGAGGAGAATCACAACAGGCTGAAGGTTATGTTCGTGTGCAAGAATAGGAGCGGAAGTCTGAGCAGTGTGCTTTCGATGATCTCAGATTATGGAGTAAACCTCACTGAGATACACTCGGCTCCGAACAGACAGGAGCATTGGAACTATAGAT
Organism: uncultured Coprococcus sp.; assembly: GCA_900548315.1. Lineage (GTDB taxonomy): Bacteria > Bacillota > Clostridia > Lachnospirales > Lachnospiraceae > Coprococcus. The sequence goes on from URJU01000079.1 coordinate 2,618, forward strand.
TCTATGTTGAATTATCAGCGAATTTTTTGAAAAAAGATATACAGGCGCTGGTGTTCCAGCTTATGAATGAGACAGAGGAGTTTACCATCTTGGGCAGCTATGCCTGCAATGAGGAGACGTTCTAGATTATCTATTTTAGCTCGCTATATAAAAAAGAAAATACATTTTAAGGAGAAAATATCATGATAGACAAGTTAGTGAAAAACATCCAGAAGACAAATGCACCTATAGTTGTAGGACTTGATCCTATGCTTAACTATGTGCCAGAGCATATCCAGAAAGCTGCATTTGCAGAGTATGGAGAGACACTTGAGGGTGCTGCTGAGGCTATATGGCAGTTCAACAAGGGAATAGTTGATGCAACATACGACCTTATTCCTGCGGTTAAGCCCCAGATTGCTATGTATGAGCAGTTCGGAATTGAGGGACTCAAGGCATTCAAGAAGACTGTTGACTATTGTAAGGAGAAGGGACTTGTCGTTATCGGAGATATAAAGAGAGGTGATATAGGTTCAACCTCAACAGCATATGCGGTTGGACATATCGGCAAGGTACAGGTTGGAAGCAAGAAATACGCGGGCTTTGACGAGGATTTCATTACAGTAAATCCATATCTTGGAACAGATGGAGTTAAGCCATTTGTGGATGTGTGCAAGGAGGAGAACAAGGGTATATTCGTTCTCGTCAAGACATCGAATCCATCATCAGGCGAGTTCCAGGACAGACTTGTGGATGGTCGTCCACTGTATGAGATAGTTGGTGAGATGGTAGACAAATGGGGCAGCGATGTTGTTGGTGAGTCTGGCTATTCAGCAGTTGGAGCGGTTGTCGGTGCAACATACCCTGAGATGGGCAAGGTGCTCAGAAAGGTTATGCCAAAGTCATTCATCCTTGTACCTGGTTATGGAGCACAGGGCGGTAAGGCTGCAGACCTTGTACACTACTTCAACGAAGACAGACTTGGTGCGATCGTCAATTCATCAAGAGGAATCATTGCGGCTTATAAGCAGGACAAGTATGCACAGTTTGGCGCAGAGAACTACGCTGATGCTTCAAGACAGGCAGTAGTTGACATGATCGAGGATATTAACGGCGCACTCGATGCGTAATACACTGATAATAGAATGATGATGGAGGAAGACTATGGGCAAACTTAAGATGACAGCAAACGTGGTCAGCCAGGAGACTCTTGCCACTGATGTATACAGTCTGGTGCTTGAGGCACCTGAGATAGCTGCACAGGCTATAGCAGGACAGTTTGTGTCTGTGTACACTCATGATGGCAGCAAGATGCTCCCGAGACCTATCAGCCTCTGCGGAATAGACAGGGAGAAGGGAACACTCCGCCTTGTGTACAGAGTGGTTGGATTTGGAACAAAGGAGTTCTCACAGCTTGTGGCAGGCGATACCGTGGATATATTGGGACCTCTAGGAAACGGTTTCATGAAGTCAGACAAGAAGGCAATCCTGATAGGCGGTGGTATAGGAATCCCACCTATGCTTCAGCTTGCAAAGGAGCTTGACTGCGAGAAATCGGTTGTACTCGGATACAGGGACGAAATCTTTCTTAATGAAGAGTTTGAGCCATACGCACATGTGTACATGTCATCTGAGGATGGACTGCACGGTGTGAAGGGCAATGTAATAGATGCCATAAAGGAATACGGCGTGGACGGTGCTGTTATATATGCATGTGGTCCGACCCCTATGCTTCGTGGAATCAAGGCTTACGCCATGGAGAAGGGCATTGAGTGTCAGGTATCCATGGAGGAGAAGATGGCATGTGGTGTGGGCGCATGTCTCGCATGTGTATGCAAGACTAAGGATATAGACGAACATTCACAGGTGCACAACAGAAGGATATGCAAGGACGGTCCTGTATTCTATGCAGAGGAGGTGGAGCTGTAATGTCAGATAAGATCAATATGTCAGTGGATATAGCGGGTGTTACTCTCAAGAACCCTATAACAGTTGCATCAGGAACATTTGGCTCAGGTATGGAGTACAGCGAGTTTGTGGATCTTTCACAGCTCGGTGCAGTGACCACTAAGGGCGTTGCAAATGTGCCTTGGCCGGGCAATCCTACACCTCGTATAGCGGAGACATATGGCGGGATGATGAATGCCATAGGACTTCAGAACCCGGGAATAGATGTGTTCAAGAAAAGGGATATCCCATTCCTCAGAGATTATGATACGAAGATAATCGTCAATGTGTGTGGAAAGTCCAAGGAAGACTACGTGGACTGCGTGGAAAAGCTTGGCGACTGTGACGTGGATCTGCTTGAGATCAATGTATCATGTCCAAATGTAAAAGAGGGCGGAATTGCATTTGGCCAGCAGCCGGATGCTCTCTATGATATAACAAAGGCGGTGAAGGCGGCGGCAAAGCAGCCTATCATCATGAAACTCAGCCCAAATGTCACAGATATAACAGAGATGGCAAGGGCTGCTGAGGCAGGCGGTGCTGATGCGGTATCACTCATCAATACACTGACCGGTATGAAGATAGATGTGAACAGGAGGACATTTGCGGTTGCAAACAAGACCGCCGGTGTGTCTGGTCCCGCGATCCATCCGATAGCAGTGCGTATGGTATATCAGGTTGCAAATGCGATAAAGCTTCCTATCATCGGAATGGGAGGAGTTGCAACAACTGAGGATGCACTTGAGATGATCATGGTTGGAGCAAGTGCGGTTGCTGTTGGTACAGCGAATTTCCACAACCCATATGCGACAGTTGAGATAATCAAGGGTATTGAGGCGTATATGAGGAAGAATTCCATCAGCGATATACATGAACTTATTGGCTGCGTGAAGTGATTTTGTACATGATGTGACAATTTATATTATGTGATCAGACACGGCAATCAGCCATAATCGGGCATAGATAATTGTTTGGTTGAAAAATTACATATTCGATGATATACTTTGTGAGATTGAGATTCTGATATAAGCTAGTTTTTGTATTGGAATCCGGATTGCAGAGTTGAAAATGAAAAAGAGGCTAAAACAGGAGGATTCAGAGTTATGGAACAGTACAAGAAGGAATTTATAGAGTTTATGATCGACTGTAACGTGCTCAAGTTTGGAGATTTCGTTACCAAGAGTGGCAGAAAGACACCATTTTTTGTAAATACAGGTTTCTATAGAACAGGAGCACAGCTCAAGAGACTTGGTGAGTACTATGCAGAGGCTATCAACGCTGAGTTCGGACTTGATTTTGATGTATTATTTGGACCTGCATATAAGGGAATCCCTCTTACAGTTGCAACTACTATGTCCATCGCAGAGATGTATGACGAGGATATCAAGTATTGTTCAAACAGAAAAGAGGTAAAGGATCACGGAGATAAGGGAATACTTCTTGGAAGTCCTATACAGGATGGAGATAAGGTTGTTATCATAGAGGATGTCACAACAGCTGGAACATCTATTCAGGAGACACTTCCTATCATCAAGGCACAGGGCGATGTGGATGTTATGGGTCTTGTCGTATCTGTTGACAGAATGGAGAGAGGACAGGGCGAGAAGAGTGCTCTCACCGAGATCGAGGAGAACTACGGCATCAAGACAACAGCCATCGTAACCATGGCAGAGGTTGTTGAGCATCTGTACAATAAGGAGTACAAGGGCAGAGTTATCATTGATGATACATTAAAGGCAGCCATAGACGCATATTATGATCAGTATGGTGTAAAATAGATTCTTGCGTAAAATGTTGTAAAATCTATTAGAATAATATATAAAATAAAGGTGTAGTGCATTGTAGCTGCATCTTTATTTTTTTTCATGCAGGTACGGTGTCATAAGAGAATGGTGTTGCGGAAGATGGAGAAGTGTATGTCAAAATATAATAAGAATGAAGAACATAATCTGAGAGAAAGCTTGCGCAAATGGTCTGGATGGATTTTATTTACAACTATGCTGTTATATTACGAACTTTTATTTCATGGTCTTAATTTCGGTATAAAGGCTGGCAATGTGTTGCTGATAGCCATATTTGCACTGGTCGGCGGTGGGGTATTGGGAATCATCACAAATGTTTTCTCTGTTATAGTAAACAAGATAATAGCTACTGTGCTGGCTTTATTCATAGGTGTGCTATTTGTTGCACAGTATGTATATCACTCTGTGTTCAACAATTATCTCTCGGTCATGGGAACGATACGATTTGGAAACCAGGCTGCGGACAATGCAGATACGGTATTGTCTAACATGAAAACTGACATATCGGATATTGTGCTGCTTGTGATTCCGGTCGTTATAGCGATTGTGTTGATTTGGACGTTGATGTCATTTGAAAGACGTAGATGGTGGGTGAATCTGATTTGTGTAGGAGCCGTTGCAGTTATGTATATCGCAACGGTCATGGTCATGTGGGCTGTAGACTTGGATGTGTACAGTCCATATAAGGTTTATAGTCAGTATACGTCTGTGGATCTTGCTGTGGAAAAGCTCGGAGTTATAGAGAGCTTCGTGGTTGATGTGAGGGAGAACGTGACTAGCGGTTCAGATAAGGGACAGATAAGCTTTGCATCTGCGGGGATGGATAATGCCATTGATCCGCTTGAAAGTAGTGGAAATTCACCTGCAGATACTACAAATGCGGATGATGATTCAAACTTGGGCGTGACAGGAAAAGACTTGCATTCTGACAGTATCAATGAGCAGGCAACTACTGAGGAATCCACTACGGAGACACCGGTTGATACTTCTCCGAATGTTCTGGATCTCGATTTTGATGCGATAAATGAACTTTCGGGCAGCGATGCAGTCTCGTCCTTGAGCGAATATTTTAAGAGTGTCACCCCTACCAAAAAGAATGAATATACAGGAATGTTTGAAGGATACAATGTAATATGGATAACGGCTGAAGGATTTACCGGATATGCACTGGAATCCGGGTTGTTCCCGGCACTTTCTAAGCTTGCTGATGAGGGCTTTGTGTTTGTAAATTATTATCAGCCACTTTGGTATGGTTCCACTCTGGGCGGAGAGTATGCCAATCTGATGGGAAGTCCTACAAAGAATGGTGGATATCTCAGTATGTGCAGAGCTGCGGACAATGAAAATGGCATGTATTTTTCGATGGCAAATACTTTAAAGCGCATGGGCTATAGTTGTTATGGCTTTCATGACAATGATTATACATATTATGACAGAAACATAACTCATCCGGCTCTGGGATACGAGTGGATAGCCAGCGGAAATGGACTGGAATACCAGACAGATGAGTATGGACAGGATATCTGGCCACAGTCGGACCTGGTCATGCTGGAGGAGACATTTGACAAATATACAAAGGATCAGCCATTCCATCTGTATTATCTAACCGTAAGTGGGCACGTACCATATGGATATGGTGCAGCAAATGCGATGTCGGAGAAGAATAAGGATGTGGTGGCAGACCTTGATTATTCAGATACGACAAAGGCATATCTTGCATCACAGTACGAGATGGAGAGGATGCTGGAGAAATTGCTTGAAAGACTTGAAAAGAGAGATCTTCTTGACAAAACGGTTATAGTTTTGGCAGGAGATCACGTTCCATATGACAACATGGAGGTAGTGGATGAGCTGGCAGGACAGAGCTTTGGAAGTGATCTTGATGCGTACAGGAGCAGACTTATCATATGGTCCGGTTCCATGGAAAAACCGGTTCGGGTGGAAAAGGTGTGCAGCAGTATAGATATACTTCCGACTATGCTTAATCTGATGGGGGCAGAGTTTGATTCAAGGCTCATAGTAGGCAGGGATATATTGTCTGACAGCCCTGGGCTTGTTCTGTTCCCGGATAGAAGTTATATCACAGATACATATGAATACAATGCATCCTTGGATCAGATAGTCAGAGGGAATGTGTCAGATGAAACATTTGAGGCTATGCAGCTCTATGTTGCAGACAAATTCACCGCCGCTGACAACATAACAGAGACGGGATATTACAGTTATGTTGCCAGGTATCTCGGCAAATGACAATATTTATCACATAAAATGTAGAAGTTCTATCCAAAATGTATTATATTTACATGTGGGTGTGAAACAATAAACCGTAAGATCATATTATCATTTGACAGATGATATAGATATGAGAGTCAGATTTAATGTAAATAACAGGAAAGAGGTTAGTTATGAAACTTGGAAGAAACGACATTTGCTGGTGTGGCAGCGGAAAGAAATATAAGGCGTGTCATCTGGCGCTGGATGAGAAACTTGAGGACATGAAGAACAAAGGATTCAAGATTCCAACACACAAGATGATCAAGAACTCAGAGCAGATAGAAGGGATAAGAATTGCATCAAAGATCAATACAGATGTGCTTGATTATATTACCCCATTTGTAAAGATCGGTGTGTCGACAAGAGAGCTTGATGATCTCATCTATAATTATACCAAGTCTGTAAATGCGATTCCTGCATGCCTTGGATATGAAGGATATCCAAAGAGTGTATGTATATCTGTAAATGATGTGGTGTGTCACGGTATTCCAAGTGATGATATCATTCTTCAGGATGGAGACATTGTCAATATAGACTGTACAACAGAGTACAATGGATATTTCGGAGACTCATCCAGAATGTTCATGCTGGATGATGTGGATCCGGCTTGGAAGAAACTTGTCGAGGATACAAAGAGGGCACTTGATATAGGTGTGGAGGTCTGCGGCAAGCCTTATGTTACTATAGGCGATATAGGATATGCCATTAACAAATTTGCACAGGAGCAGGGATACTCAGTTGTAAGGGAGATAGGAGGTCACGGAGTTGGTCTTGCTATACATGAGGATCCGTATGTATGCCATATAGGACAGCCTGGCAAAGATTATGTGCTTGCCCCGGGTATGGTGTTCACTATTGAGCCTATGATCAACCTCGGCGGACCTGATGTATATCAGGATGCTGATGACGGCTGGACGATATACACAGAAGATGGATCACCATCTGCACAGTGGGAGTACACACTCGTCATGACCTGTCTCTTATACACATCTCCGAGCCCACGAGACGCG
>URJU01000080.1 GCA_900548315.1 uncultured Coprococcus sp.
GATTACTACGCGTCTCGTGGGCTCGGAGATGTGTATAAGAGACAGATATATAAGAAGATATCCACTAAGAAGTATCATAAGAGCTATAATGCCTATACTTATAGCTATAAAAACACGGTTTGAACCATTTTCAGACTGAACATCATATTTCACTTCAAACTTCTGGTCCTGCCTCAAAGTAACATTCTTCTCAAGTTCATCTTGGAGTTTATCACCCTTGCCCTCCTTTGCGGAGATACTGACACGTCCATCTTTCTGCATATCTATTCCCTTGGAATCCACATATTTCTTTGACACCAGGCATACGCTGCTCTTGGCAAATCCTGTGTACCAGCCTGAGAGCACAAAATTTTTCCTCTCACCATCCATCACCAAAGTAACGTTCTGACCTACCTTTGGCGACGTGATACCCATATTGTCAAGTATCTGCTTTGTGAGCATTATCTCATTCTCTTCCTTCGGATAACTGCCATTTATATCGGTTATGGCCGGTTTCAGATTCTCATTAAATTCCGTGTCATCATCATACTGAAGCAGATAACTGTACTTGCCTGATTCCGTGCTTACCGTCTGTGCATCAATCTGTATTCCCGCCGCAAGAAGTGACGGACAGGACTTTATATCATTTATCTGACCTTCAGATGGATGCTCCATATATATAGAAGATCTTGTTCCCTGAAGTCTGAGCTGCATCTGGTTAAGATTTTTAGCTACGGAAAATCCCAATGTAAATACAGCCGTGAACATGAATGTTGTGAGAACGATCGCCAGAATAACAATTACATTTCGCACTTTATTCTGCTTTAACATGCGGTGATATATCCTGCTCACCGCCGCCTGGTTATTGTTTCTAAGCATCCTTCTCACCCCCATCTGGTACTCCTGCTGAGAAGATCCTGCCATCTTCGATCCGTATCATCTGGTCTGCCATGGTTGCTATCTCTTCATTATGAGTGATCATCACTATCGTCTGTGCAAACTCTTTACCAGTCAGCTTTAACAGTGCAATGACATCCATGCTGGTCTTGCTGTCCAGATTGCCTGTCGGCTCATCAGCCAATATGATAGAAGGTTTTGCTGCCAGCGCTCTGGCTATCGCAACCCTCTGCTGCTGGCCTCCTGACAGCTGGTTCGGCATGGAAAATTTCTTTTCCGATAAGCCGAGCACATCCATAATTTTATCTACATACGCAGTGTCTATCTTTGTTCCATCCAGCTCGATCGGAAGCACTATATTCTCGTACACATTTAATATCGGCACCAGATTGTAATTCTGGAAGACAAATCCTATCTTTCGTCTTCTGAATATCGTAAGTGCCTCATCGTCCATTTCAAAAATAGCTTTGCCGTCCAGTATAACATCTCCTGATGTTGGCCTGTCGAGACCTCCTAAGAGATTTAGAAGTGTTGACTTTCCGCTTCCCGAACTGCCTATGATAGATACAAATTTTCCCTCTTCAATATCAAGTGACACATCTGTAAGCGCATGCACGACATTGTCTCCTGTTCCGTATGTCTTTGTAAGATTGTGGGTTGATAATATATTCATGATACCTCTTCCTTTTCATTTCTTTTTCATTTTCTGCCATTTCTTTGTCTGATCTACTTGATGGTTTTATTCTAACATCCACATCTTACAATCTTATTACGTTTAATATTAAGATTTAGTGGTCACTGCTTACATTATCAATATATTAAAAGACCCAGCCCCTGTTAATAAGAGACTGAGTCTTTGATTTCTATCCGTTATTTATGACTGTTTCTATACTCCGCCTACAAGTTGGCTGCCAGCACCTGCTCCATAACCTGGAGCACTCCACGCTCCTCATTGGATGGGGCGCGAAATCTTGCAAACTTCTCCATGCCAGGCTGCGCATTTGCCACGATGTAGCTGTAATATACCGTCTTCAGCATCTCCGCATCGTTAAAGTTGTCGCCGAATGCCATCATCTCGCTGGTATCGATACCAAGAAGTTCCCCGATCTTTCTCATGGCCATTCCTTTATTGATACCTTTATTCATGATGTCGATCCATTCTCTTCCGCCCACAGTGACTGAGAAGTTATCACCAAAACGTGGCGTATAGATCTCTTTGTACTTCACCGCAGCATCCTTATCTGGAGCAAATATCGTAAACTTATTGGCCTCGACGTCAAGGCTTCTCATATCATCAACAAACTCAAGATTACTGAGAAATGCTTTGAAAAACTTCGCATACTTCTCATATTTTTTCAGGACATATGCTCCGGATAGAGCACACAGTACAGCAACACCATCCGTCTCGTCCTCCACAAAGCGTATCATACTCTGGTACTCTTCCACATCCATCAGACTCTTGTATATGATCTTGCCACAGTTGGAGATAGCCGCACCGTTATCCCCGATGACCACCATCTTATCCATCTTGTCTCCGAACATGTCCCTCAGGGTGTACATCGGTCTTCCGCTGGCTACAACAAATCGAATCCCCTTCTCATCCAGCCTGTCAATGTAATCAAAGAAACCATCCGGGAGTTTTCCATTCTCCATAAGCAGTGTATGATCCATGTCGGATGCAATTAATTTTACGTTCTTCATGACTTCTCTTCCTTATATATTCTCTAATGTTATATTCTCTGATGTTATACTCTCTGGCGTTATATTTTCTGATGTCTATCAGGTAATATTATATATTAACCATGCATCTGTCAGCTTATACCTTGCCATGCATCCTATTTAAATAAGAGCGCACTGTTCTTCTCCAGATCATACTCCCTTGTATAACCGTCATCATCGTACAGCATATAACTGCTGTTCTTATAGCCGATCAGCTGCATTGTAGTCTTGTCGATATCAGCAACGCACTCCGCCACATCCACGACAGGTATACACTTGCCGTTTCTTACAAAAAGGATGACTTCATTCAAAGGTACCTCAACAAAGTGATGTCCCGCAGGCATCTCCGTCTGCTCAACTGCTCCGTCTGCCGTAAACCTTACAAGCAACATATTCTCCGGCAGATACACATATCTTCCGATGGCATTCTGCGTGTAAACCGGTGCGATCATGATCTCATTTCCAAGCATGAGCTGATCCTCAACATGGGCCGCGATCCTATCATCCGGATATTCAAATGCCAGCGGCTTGAACATCATGTCGTCCGTCAAGGCAGCCTTCATGTACTCGCTGTATATATACGGAAGCAACCGGTAACGGACACCGATCACATTCCTGAAATCCTCTATATGCTCAAACTGATAGCACTCCTGATTTCTTGTGCCCTCACAAGAATGATCACGCATGAGCGGAGTGAACACACCGAGTGCGAGCCATCTGAGAAGAAGGTCTCTGGATGTGTCGCATCCAAATCCGCCAAGGTCCGCGCCCGTATACAGGAAACCGCACATATTCATGGACGGAAGCATCTTGATGTTGAGCAGGATGTGTGACCACCATGATTTGTTGTCACCCATCCAGACACCACCATAACGATGCATTCCGATATATGAGGAGCGTGAAAACAAAAGTCGTCTCTCATCCGGTGAGATCTCCCGAAGAGCCTCGCCTGCTGCCCTTGTCATGTTATATCCAAAAAGATTGTGAACCTTATCGTGACGCACCATCTCACCATCCACATTGTGGTACATAGATGCGTAATCCTTCGGATTGTTGGCAACGCCTGCCGCCATGCCTGAAATACCCCAGACATCATCCACAGTCTCGTCCTTCTCAACGAACTTCTTCATAGCTTCCTTAAGCTCTCTCACGCCCTCCGGGGTGAAGAAGATTGCCGGCTCATTCATGTCATTCCAGAAACCCTCTATGCCTGCATCCGTGAGGATCTTGTACTTTGCACCGAACCATCGTCTCGCCTCAGGGTTCAGCACATCAGGGAAATGCGTATATCCCGGCCATACCGCCGCAACGAAATCACTTCCATCTGCTCTCTTGCAGAAGTAGTTATTTGCCACGCCCTCCTCATACACATCGTAACCTTCCTCAATCTTTACTCCGGCATCGATGATCGGGATCAGGCGTATATTATCCTTTTTCAGATTCTCCACATACTCCGAAAAATCGCCAAAGTCGTCATTTATGGTGAAATCCTTATAGCTGTCCATGTAATCTATATCCATGTAGACCATATCGATCGGGATGTGGTTCTCTCTGTATTTTCTCGCCACCGTCTCAAAGTCCTCCGGTGTCTTGTATCCCCAGCGGCTCTGTCCAAATCCAAATGCAAACTTTGGAGGGATATAACTCCTTCCGATCATCTTCCTAAACTGCTTCGTGATATCATATGGGCTGTCACCTGTTATCACATAGATATCCAGATCTGCGCTGTCACAGAAAATGTGCAGCTCATCGCACTTCGTATATCCCACGTCAAATGTGATCGTGGATGGATAGTCAAAATACAGGCCAAATGTCTGCGCTCCTGAAACTATAATAAAGTTGTGTGATGCATACAGTGAGTATACATCCTCGTGATGATGCGGATTGTCTGTATTGTTGCTTATGTACTTGTAGCCTCTCTTGTTGATTCCTCTGTTCGCCTCGCCAAGGCCATACACTATATCACTGTCCTCAAGGCCAAATGTATACGAAAATCCGGCTGTTAAGTCTATATTGCCGTGATCTGGCTGTCCTTTTTCTGCTACAATATCTACCACTACTGATTCTGTCTGAAATGGCTTTCCGTATGTATACTTCTTTATCATGCTGTCACCTCTATTTATTTTATTTATTTTTATTCGTCTTTATTTTTCATGACTTATTTTGCACTTTCTATTTTATAGCATCTCCGGCTATGCTGGCATCCTCTATGCATCTCTCTTCTTTCTTCTGTATCTCTTTTTCTTCTTCCTTACCGTCTTGCCGCGCTTTGCCGCCTGTGCCTTTCTGAATTCCTGTATCTGCTCGATCATGGCCGCATAGTCCCTCTCGAACAGGATATCACTTATCTCATGATGCACAATCTCCGCCGGAAGCCTATCAACAATGAGTGTTCTGACAAAATCTTTGCTCTTGCCCTTATACATCGGCAGGCTGTATGTCTCCTGGATGTGCGCAAGCTCCGGCCTCCAAAGTATCCGTATGGTGCGAAGAAGATCCGATCTGGGATTGGGTTTCATCTCACGCACTACATAGAAATCTATTTTTTTCATCATTTTATTAAATGAACCACTTGCGCCTGTATCGTATTCCTCAACCGACACGATTCCCCAGTAATCGGGTACATGCTCCGCAACATGACTGGCATGAGTACTCCCAACAACTACAATATTCATATCAAAATACAGATCATAATCCGCAACCTGTCTCTCAAGCCGCGTGTATGTATCCGCATCGCTCTTTATCTCGATTCCAACTATCTTGTCCGGGATGACCATTACCACATCAGCACGGGAATTGCCCACAGTCTTTTCCTCAAGGATCCGCACCTTTCCGTACCTCTCCTCCAGAAATTCAAATAAAGGCTCGCGTATATCTTTATCTAATAACATCTTTCCCTCCCAAAATCAATTGATTTAAGTAACCTTCATATGTGATTTTGTGCTATACAGAAAACCAGGGCAGTCAGCTCGTCAATTGAGCTTTCCGCCCTGGTTTCTGTGTAAAAACATATATTCATCAGCCTTTGTTTACAAGCTCTGTAAACTTCTTCAGAGTTTCCTGAGCCTCCGGTGAAATATTTCTTGGAACTGCAATTCTGACTGTCACATAGTGGTCTCCATGGGTATTACCGCCTCTCGCCTGAACACCCTTGCCACGAAGCCTTATCTTGCTGCCCGACTGTGTTCCCGGAGCTATCTTACACTTCACATCCCCAAACATCGTGTGGACGAGAAGTTCTCCTCCAAGGACTGCCACATCAAAAGGTACAAGGGCTGTGGTGTAGATATCCAGTCCCTTTCTCTCATACCCGGCCTTGTCCCGGATATTTACCTGCAGGAGCAGATCGCCCGGCTGTCCTTTGCCTGTTCCAGGATAACCCTTGCCGGCAAGTCTTATCACACCGCCATTGTCTATACCTGCCGGTATATGCACTTTAAACTGTGAGCTTCCACCGCGTCCATCGTTGAATGACAATGTCTTATCACATCCATAGACAGCCTCGTCAAAGTCTATAGTGACACTTGCCTCCATATCTCTGCCTCTGGCATTGAAATTGCCACTAAAGCCGCCAAAACCGCCTCTCTGTGAACGACCGCCTCCTCCTCCAAAGAACGAACCAAATATATCGCCAAACATATCTCCGAAGTCTCCACCTTCAAAGTGGAATCCTCCGCCACCAAATGGATCTCCTCCTGCAGCTCCACCTGAGCCATCAAAAGCAGCCATTCCAAATTGATCATACATCTTCCTCTTCTCAGCATCAGACAGTACCGCGTAGGCCTCAGAAGCCTCTTTAAACTTCTCTGCAGCTGACGCATCGCCAGGATTCGTGTCCGGGTGGTATTTCTTCGCCAGGGTTCTATATGCTCTTTTTATCTCAGCGTCTGTGGCTGTCTTCTTGACGCCGAGAACTTCATAATAATCTCTTTTTGAAGCCATGATTCCTACCTCCCGATAAGCCTATGTATAGTTTAACACTATCTGTCAAGTGATTCCACATTTTTAATGTCAAAATAAGCACATATATTATGAAATTTTTTAGGCATTTTTATATAATTGATAACTAATTGATCAGCTGTAATATACCATGTAGATTTCCGAAGTTTACAAATTATCCCTGCAAGCGGCAAAGTCATGTGCAAACACCGTCTTTGGCACGTTGCACGCAAAAAAAGCACCTCCACCGACGTTTGATTCATTCCGTCAGCGGAGATGCCTTCGTATGGCTAATACTATATTACTGCTTTACGTTGAAAGCCTTGATTCCAGGATATACTGCGCAGTCGCCAAGCTGCTCTTCGATTCTGAGTAGCTGGTTGTACTTTGCAACTCTCTCTGATCTTGAAGGAGCACCTGTCTTGATCTGGCATGTATTGAGTGCCACTGCGAGATCTGCGATAGTTGTATCTGCTGTCTCACCTGATCTGTGTGATGATATTGCTGTGTATCCAGCCTTATGAGCCATCTTGATAGCCTCAAGTGTCTCTGATACTGAACCGATCTGATTGAGTTTGATAAGGATACAGTTTGCGCATCCCATCTCGATACCCTTTGCAAGTCTCTCTGTATTTGTAACGAACAGATCATCACCAACAAGCTGAACCTTGTCTCCAAGTCTTGCTGTAAGTTTCTGCCAGCCTTCCCAATCCTCCTCATCGAGACCATCCTCGATTGAGATAATAGGATACTTTTCAACAAGCTTTGCCCAGTGCTCAATGAGCTGCTCTGCTGTGTACTCTGTTCCAGCCTTTGGAAGCTTGTACCAGCCCTTGCCCTTCTCGCTCTTCCACTCTGATGAAGCAGCGTCCATAGCGATCTTGAAGTCCTTGCCCGGCTCATATCCAGCCTTCTTTACAGCCTCGAGGATTGTCTCGATAGCCTCCTCGTCAGACTTGAGTGCCGGAGCAAATCCACCCTCATCACCTACTGATGTGGCAAGACCTCTCTCCTTGAGGATACCTGCAAGTGCATGGAATACCTCTGCACACCATCTCAGACACTCCTTAAATGAAGGAGCACCAACCGGCATGATCATAAACTCCTGAACATCAAGTCCTGATGACAGAGCATGGCATCCTCCATTTACAATGTTCATCATTGGAACAGGCAGCTTGTTTCCTGATATTCCGCCGAGGAATCTGTAAAGAGGAATGTCAAGTGAAATTGAAGCTGCTCTTGCCGCTGCGATTGAAACTGCAAGGATAGCATTTGCTCCGAGGTTTGACTTGTCCTTTGTTCCATCTGCCTTGATCATCGCTGCATCCACTGCATATATGTCAGACGCATCCATTCCTGTAAGTACGTCATTGATTGTTGTATTTATATTCTCTACTGCCTTCTGGACACCCTTGCCGAGATATCTTGACTTGTCTCCGTCACGAAGCTCTAGTGCCTCAAACTCACCTGTTGATGCTCCGCTTGGTGCAGCGCCGCGGCCTACTGTTCCATCTGCCAGATATACCTCTGCCTCAACCGTTGGATTTCCTCTTGAATCAAGGATCTCTCTTCCTATTACCTTTTCAATCTCAAGATAATTCATCATTTTTATATTTCTCCTTTCCTGTGTCGCATAGGTGTAACCCCTGCTGTCCCTCCGAGCCAGCAGACTGCAGAGGGTTCAGGAGCTCACATGATCTACGGTGTTAGTTTAATCTAACCATTCTATAAAATCAACATTTGTAATTGTGGATATTTTATCATTTAACGTAATAGCCTGGGGACGGAGGTACCTGACCCCATTTGCCAGTGGGGGACGGAGGTGCCTGACCCCTTTGACAATGTGGAGATTTATTAGTTAGCCAAGGGCTACGTCCAGCACCATCATCAGTGCAAAGCCAACCGCAGCTCCGATGGTTCCTATATTGGTATGTTCTCCCGCCTGCGACTCTGGTATGAGTTCCTCTATAACTACATACAGCATTGCGCCGGCCGCAAATGCCAGAAAATATGGCAGTAATGGCGTGATCTGTACGGCGAGAAGTGCCGTCAGGAATCCACCCACAGGCTCCACTGCACCAGACAGTGTTCCGTACAGAAATGCCTTCTTTTTGCTCATGCCTTCACCCACAAGTGGCATGGACACGATTGCGCCCTCAGGGAAATTCTGTATAGCAATTCCTATAGAGAGTGCAAATGCTCCCGTGATCGAAACTCCCATATTGCCCATGGCCGCTCCGGCATACACAACCCCCACCGCCATTCCCTCCGGTATATTGTGAAGAGTTACCGCAAATATCATCATTGTTGTCTTCTGCAGCTTTGACCTGACTCCCTCCGGCTTTTCACTTTCCAAATGCAGGTGCGGTATCACTGTATCCAACATCAAAAGAAATATGATTCCCAATGCAAATCCGACTAGCGCAGGCATCCAAGCAATCTTCCCTTGCGTCTCTGCCATGTCTATGGACGGTATGAGCAGCGACCATACGGATGCCGCGATCATAACCCCCGCCGCGAATCCAAGCAATGCCTTCTCAACCATCGGCGATATTTTCTCTTTCATAAGGAATACCATTGCCGCTCCCAGCGTGGTTCCGACAAACGGTATAAATAATGTTACAAATTCAGCCATATCTTCACCTCACTATGATATGTAGTATGTACTTCGTTTATACTATATTCATTCGACCCCAAAAATATATTTTCAATCCATGATTAAATTGCGACTACAATTTAATTTAATATTTTTACTTTGTCAACATATGTCTGCACTCATGATAGAAGTTATCAACAATCAATTGGCAACCATGTTCTCCAAATTTATGGTGCTATCTTTTGTCAAACCATGCTATAATACAGAATAGTTATGCCAGATGGGATACATTTGTGTGCATATGGAGATAAATATGAAGGGAAATAACGCAGAAATCACAAGTACAACGAATCTTCAAAGTCAATCACACAGACGAAGAATCCGGATTATTTTAAAAACAAAGCCAATTAAAACATTTGACATATATTAAAAGCATAATGCATAAT
>URJU01000081.1 GCA_900548315.1 uncultured Coprococcus sp.
ATAAGTTTTGTTGTGAACTTAAAAGGTAAGTTAGTTTATTCAATTAGTTTATTCATTGAAGGAGGTGCTATTATGGCAAAATGTTCAATTTGTGATAAAGGTGCTCATTTCGGTATCAAAGTGAGCCACTCTCATAGAAGAGCAAACAAGATGTGGAAGTCAAATGTTAAGGCTGTTAAGGCTGTAGTTGATGGAACACCTAAGAAGATTTATGTTTGCACATCTTGCTTAAGATCTGGTAAGGTCGAGCGTGCATAGTAATTGCATAATATCACCGATTCAGTTCTGATAAAAAAGAGCAGTGATCAAATGATCACTGCTCTTTTTCTATTTGCACGAAAAAATATATGACAAAAGCAGCAATATCACTATTACAAGGAACTGAACAAATCCATCTATAAAATATCCGACTACCACTCCAACCGCTGTAAAGAAAAAAGCATAGCCGCAGAATTTACGCCAAATAAAAATCACCACCATAATGATTTACTATCATTATATGTGGTGATTTCTCAATAATGCAGGATTACTCCTCCACTTTATCATCTGACTGTGCCATCTCATCTATAGCCTGATCGACCGCCGTCTCTTCCTCTGTTTTGTCTTTCTTGAACAGTCCAACTATCTTGTCTATTACTTCCGGCGCCATATCTATTATCTTTGTGACCGCATCCTGATTCTTGAGGTTTACAAGTCTTGTACTTCCATTTGCTATAACAAGCACCGCAGACGGACTCATCTTTGCTCCTATACCCCCAGCAGCCTTGTTGCTATCCTGCTTATTGAAAGCCCCAGCAGCCATACCAAAATTCACATCCACAAGAGGAATGATGATCGTATCGCCCACATATACAGGCTCCCCCACAACAGACTTTGACGAAATAAACCCGTCCATACCGTTAAATAGCGTACTAAGTGTTCCTTCAATATTGTTGTTTGCCATATCAATTTCCTCCTGATATCTTCTTAAAACGCGACATTGTTATCTTTACATTCTTATTCCATATAACTTTGAGAACACACACACCAACTGTCCATATCCTGATATATCCTTTGACCATGAGATCTCCCTCCAGCCTTTTTTGTTCAAAATCCGGAGTGATGTCTATGTGATCATAATACAGCGGAAACAGAACACTCATATAACCAAGGTGCTGTCCTGTGGATGCCGGATTACCTGTTCCATATACTATCTGTCCTTTAAGTTTTGAAGGTTTCAGGTGCTTTAACAAAGCCACAAGCTGAACCTTAACTACCCTTATCGCTTCCTTCGTCCTCACATTGTTCACAAGTTTAGTATAGCCATCTTTTTTCTTTTTAAGACCTGCAATTTTCTCTGATATACTTTTATATTTTTCTGTGATGCTCCTGCACAATGCATCAAGTCTCCTGCCAATACGTCCAAGTATTCCTTCTGTCTTGTATTCAAACTCTTTATCTTCCAGTAGAAATTCCCTGTCCTCATTGTCAGCCGACGGAAATTCCTGTTCAAACGAAGTCTCTTTTTCATCAGATCCAGTTTTCATTTCATGGACAGGCTCATGTTCAACAAACCTTTCCTTATCGGTACCATCGACTTTTTTATTTTTCTCTGATCCATACAACGTACCGCCAAATAGCCTGAGTCTGTAATCAAGTCCATCACTTTGATCATACACCATCTTAAAACACAGAACAAAACCAAGCCATGTGGCCGTAAATTTCGCCCATATGTCCTCCTGCTTTCTGGCATACAGCTTATATCTGACAGGGGCAAAGAGAACGAGCAGCGCCAGCAGGACCACTATCCCTATAAGCGACAACACTATTATAAGTAATATTTTCAATATCAATAATACTATATGCATTCCCAATCCCCTTAGACTTCGACATTAAAGAATCCCTTTACATCAACGCCACCGGTCTTCTTATATATATCATCTATAATATCTCTGACAAGCCGTACAGCCTGAGCTCTGGAAGATGCAGCTCCAACTATATGTATAGAATCGGTCATCTCCTCATATATCTTCTGTCTAAACTCATTGAGCTCATATATCTCAAGTATACCATCGCCAAACAACGGAAGTGTGACAACAAACACCCCCGGTATATATCTGACCTTGTGGAACCTTCTTATCCCTCTGACCATTCTAATAACCTGTCTGTCTCTAGCTCCTCCGATATAGAACTTGTCATCAATGACCATAATCCTCACCTGTACAACCCAATAATATAAATTTATTCTTCCATCATCTGTTTTATCACTATATAATCGGCTAAAAATTCACTCTGTTCACTGCATCTTGAAAGTGATCCCTGGATATACTCTTTTATCTCATCTGTGGTATTGAAGAAAACTGGTATATTTGAGAGTATCTTTGCCATGATCGCTCTGTTGACTGTCATTGAATTTCTTTCAAACAACTTTGCAAATTCATCCGCGAGTTTCTCCTTGCACGCAGCTATATAATCGCTGTCGACCTTAATCACACCTGCTATGGCAATATTGTCTATATCCACAAACATACTTCCAGACAGCAGTTTATCCATCTTTTCAAGGGATCTGTAAGTCTCATCAAGACCGATCCTTGTTATATCATCTATAAATCCTGTTGTTATGTCGTATACAGCAGACTCAAGCATAACCTTATGCTCTCCAGCGATCTCCTGTTCGCCTACGATATCATTCAGCATTGTATATACCGTCTCAAGCTCCCCGTCATCTGCCTTTACTGCGCTTGCAATGACTTCCATGGCTTTATGACATTTGTCTGATGTATTATTCCTCACAGATATTGCTAACAGCATAACATAGAGGTCATTCACAAGTTCAACAATGAGCATGTACTCTGTTACCACAGAATTGAGAAACTGAGCACTTCTGTCCAGAACATCTGCCAGTTTCCTGTAATCCTCTGCGCATAGATGTGCATAATCCGCATCTCTCAGTATGCCAAGGGCATTACGAAGATCTGGATACTCTGTCTCAAACCCCTCCGGCAACTTTATAAGCGCTGTACTCTCAACCATATCTATGAACTGATCTAAGGACTCCTTCTCAACACCATTATATATATCAAGTGTATCTCCTAAAATGTCATAGAACCTGTTCTTAGTCATGCGGATAGGCAGCTGTCCTATAAGTGACTGTAGCTTGGAGTTCACTGCGACCTTATCCGAATCTGCAAACACAAATCTAAATATTTCGTCTGCAAACGCTCCTGCATCTATGCCCTCTAGCTCCTTTTTCAACTCATCCGTCATATTCTCCGGATAACCGTATTCTTTTCTGTTTAATATATATTCATACATCTCGAATGCATCAGTATATGATGTTAGTACCTTCATCTTGCGGGTTATTGTATCTCTAACATCAGATATAAGTCTGATATCAGAATCCACATCCTTGATATTTCCGTCAGCCAGATAATCACTCGCAAGCTTGTCTATGACGGTCTGACAATGAGCAATATATGGCTCATCTGGAACATCACCTTCCATGTGCATGTCCTTAAGTGTCAGATAATTGAGTGTAAACTTCTGACAGGCATACTCGAAGTTTGCTTTAAATGCTACATCAGCAAACACTCCCAGATTGGTGTCAAGATCTTTTTTTCTCTTTATATCAGTTATAAGTTTCTTTTCCTCGTTATACATTTTATTACCTCTATCTAACTATATTTAATAACTGTGTATCCATGCCGCCTGATAACATCGGTCAGTTGTGGGTGTGCGTAAACAGATGATCCTGACAGTACTCTTTATTTCCAGAGCACTTTGAACAATATCTGAACTGAAGCTCCGGATAATCCTTATCAGTTCTTCCACACACAACGCACCTGTGTCCTATATTCTCTCTCTTTGCAGTGCGAACCTGTTTCTTGTAACTCCGCCTTCTCTTTATCTGTTTCGGCGCAAATCTTCTGAAATTCTTGGTACTCAGATAAAATATCAAAAAACTTACAAGTGACATCGCTATATTCACACGACCCATAAATGTCTCATGCATAAAATAATAACCCGTCATAAGTATATACAATATCGAAAGATACTTCATCTTGATAGGAATAATCATGGCATACAGAACACTCATATCCGGATAGCAAACCGCGATGGCTAGAAATATCGACATAAGTATATAATATGTTGATGCATATGAGACAAATTGTCCTGACTCTGCCATATACAGTGTGTTGACTGTATAGCTGTAATGGAATACATATCGGCACAATATATGTGCTATCATCATTCCTGCCATTGTGAAAAGCATCGAACTGAACATATACAGGTTGTACAAAAACGCACCTATCGTCCTCTCAAGCAGATTGCCCAAACTGTAATAAAAAAACAGCATTACCAATGTTAGTATACTGAAATCCATACTAGGAGGTGTTATAATCCACGTCACAAGCCTCCATACCTGTCCATGCATCACAGCGTTGGGATCAAGCGTCAACATAAACAATACATTGGGGCAAAACATATAGAGAAGATATCCGATGCCATATCCTATTATGAGATACAATGTCAGATTGCGGATAACATATCTGCCAAACTTCATCTGCATTTTGCTGATTATATTCATAGAAAATCTCCTGTCATACTTTTTAACTACACCTTATGAATTATATAATATAAAAAATGAGTTTACAACAGTATAATAATTAAGATTTTCTAACGTAAGCTATAAGGCTGCGGCAGCCGTCGGCATTTGACAAGGTTTTCTCCACCTATATGCCGACAGTTACGCTATAGCACTCTTTGCCCTATAGGAACAAGTCTGCCATTTCCACCTGCATCACTTCTGAAAATCTGCATATTTTATCTCTATATCCCCTGCAAGCTCCGTCTTATATAAATTCGGATTGAATTTGAACAGATCATTTGGAGATACTCCTGTGTTCTTCAGAACATCTTCAAATGTATCTCCTTCTCTTACAGTATATATAAGAAAGTCTTCCTCTTCTATCACCGGGATACAGACCTCATCACCAGGCTGCATATTATACACATTAATATACGGATTTGCCGATATTATATCGCAAAGTTTCACTTTATAAATCTTTGAAAGCTTATATAATGTATCTCCCTTCTTTACAACATGGATAACGCCATTACATGTATCAAAATTCATAGTTTACCCCTGAATGCTTTTCTATACAATATTCCATTTTCACCGTATCGTTACCATATTTTTTGTTAAAAATTTTCATTTTATCTGAATGGTTAAGTTTTTATAAAGTCATTGTATTTTTTCAAGCCCTACACTATAATAAAGTAGCTTTATCGGCAGAAATGTCGAATTAACACATTCAACACACAAAAGAAATTGGAAGGGTTGTTTTATGTACACATTAGGAATTGATATTGGATCAACAACAGTTAAAGTTGCTGTCCTTGATAAGGACAACAAAATACTTTTCTCCGATTACAAAAGACATTTTGCAAATATCAAAGAGACACTCAAGGATCTTGTACAGGAAGCAAAAGATGCCCTCGGCGAAAACGAGATAAATCCATGCATAACAGGATCTGGCGGTCTGGCTCTTGCTCAGCTCATTGGTGTTCCATTTACACAGGAGGTCGTCTGCGTGTCAGAGGCACTGCAGGACTATGCACCACAGACCGACGTGGCAATAGAGCTCGGCGGTGAGGATGCCAAGATCATATATTTTACAAACGGAATCGAACAGCGTATGAACGGCGTATGTGCCGGAGGTACCGGTTCTTTCATCGACCAGATGGCAACTCTTTTACAGACCGATGCGTCAGGTCTTAACGCGTATGCAAAGGATTATGATACCATCTACCCTATCGCTGCAAGATGTGGTGTATTTGCAAAGACAGATATACAGCCACTCATAAATGAAGGTGCAACAAAACCGAACCTTGCTGCATCTATATTCCAGGCCGTTGTCAACCAGACTATATCCGGTCTTGCATGTGGTAAGCCTATCAAGGGGAATGTAGCATTCCTCGGCGGTCCTCTTCACTTCCTTCCAGAGCTGAAGAACGCCTTTATAAGAACGCTCAACCTGACAGGTGATGCCATCATAGATCCTGGTCACTCACATCTGTTCGCAGCAGTAGGTGCCGCCATGAATTCCAAGCCTGAGGTGTCCATGACACTTTCTGAGCTTATACATGCACTCTCACAGGAGCTTAACCTCTCATCAGGTGTGGAGAGACTTGCACCACTCTTCGAGAATGATGAAGATTACGAGAAATTCAAGGCAGATCACAACAAATACGCAGTAAAGCGAGGTGATCTCGCTACATATAAAGGAAACTGTTTTATCGGTGTCGATGCCGGTTCAACCACCACCAAGGTTGCCCTTGTTGGAGCTGACGGTGAACTGCTCTACGACTTCTACAGCAGCAACAACGGAAGCCCACTGAACACCACCATCAGAGCAATAAAGGATATATACAGCAAACTTCCTGAGGGCGCAGTTATCGCAGGATCATGCTCCACCGGCTACGGTGAGGCTCTTATCAAGCAGGCTCTCTCACTGGATTTCGGTGAGGTTGAGACCATAGCCCACTATACAGCCGCTGCATTCTTTGACCCTGAGGTTGATTGTATACTTGATATCGGCGGTCAGGATATGAAGTGTATCAAGATCAAGAACGGCGTAGTAGATAACGTTATGCTGAACGAGGCATGCTCATCTGGATGTGGATCATTCATAGAGACATTTGCAAAGTCACTGAACTACGATATCGCAGATTTCGCACACATCGCCATAACAGCGAGAACACCTATAGATCTCGGTTCAAGATGTACAGTCTTCATGAACTCAAAGGTTAAGCAGGCCCAGAAGGAGGGCGCATCCGTGGCTGATATATCCGCCGGACTTGCCTACTCCGTCATCAAAAATGCCCTGCTCAAGGTTATAAAGCTCACGGATCCAAAGGATCTCGGCAAGAACATCGTGGTACAGGGTGGTACCTTCTACAACGATGCGGTTTTAAAGAGCTTTGAGGTCATATCAGGAAGAACAGCGATAAGACCTGACATCTCAGGTATCATGGGTGCTTTTGGTGCTGCTCTCATCGCAAGGAATAAGTACAAAGAGGGATTTGTCACGACCATGCTCCCTATCGAGGAGATAAGAAAGCTCACATACGAGAGCTCCATGACAAGATGTAAAGGATGTACGAACAACTGTCTCCTCACCATAAACAAATTCTCAAACGGCAAGAGGTTCATCACCGGAAACAGATGTGAGAAGGGTGTAGGTCTGAAGAAGAACGCAGACAACATCCCTAACCTCTTTGAATATAAGCTTGGAAGAATATTTGGCTATGAGTCACTTAAGCCTGAGGAGGCAAAGCGCGGCGTGATAGGTGTTCCTCGTGTACTCAACATGTACGAAAACTATCCTTTCTGGCACACATTCCTCACAAAGCTTGGATTCTCAGTTGTACTCTCTCCTAAGTCATCAAGAGATATATACAGCCTTGGTATCGAGTCCATACCTAGTGAGTCAGAGTGTTACCCTGCCAAGATCTCACACGGACACGTTATGTGGCTGCTGAAAAATGGAATCAAGTCCATCTTCTACCCATGTGTACCATATGAAATGAACGAGACTCCTGAGGCAAACAATCACTACAACTGTCCTATCGTTGCTTCTTATGCAGAGAACATCAAGAACAACATGGAGGAACTCAAGGCTGATGACATAACATTCATCAGACCTTTTGTGGCACTGGACAATGAGGAAGCTCTCGTAAAGCGAATGTATCGTGAGATGTCCAAGTACTATGATGTGACAATGGACGAGATTGGAAGTGCCATACATGCTGCGTACGCAGAGGCAGAAAAGGTCAAGGAAGATGTACGTGCAAAAGGTGAAGAAACCCTCAGATACATTGATGAACATGACATGCTCGGTATCGTTCTGGCAGGTCGTCCATACCACCTTGATCCTGAGATCAACCACGGTCTACCAGAACTCATCAACTCATACAAGATCGCTGTCTTTACCGAGGATTCAGTCGCACACCTTGGAAAGGTTGAGAGACCTCTTATCGTCTCCGACCAGTGGATGTACCACTCAAGATTATACAAGGCAGCTAACTATGTAAAGACCTGTGACAATTTGGAGCTCATACAGCTTAACTCATTTGGATGTGGTCTGGACGCAGTTACAACCGACTGTGTAAATGATATACTTACCAAGTCCGGTAAGATATACACAGTCCTCAAGATCGATGAGGTCAGCAACTTAGGCGCCGCAAGGATCAGAATAAGATCCCTCATAAGTGCGGTCAATTCAAGACATGAACAGCACTACAAGACATGCCCGTCAAGCAGTGCTATAAATAGAATAGAATTTACCAAGGAGATGAAGAAGGTCTACACTGTTCTTGCTCCTCAGATGTCTCCTATACACTTTGATCTTCTTGCACCGGCATTCAGGTGCATGGGAATCAACATTGAGATTCTGCCGGATGCAACCAAGGAGACGATAGATGTAGGTCTGAAATATGTAAATAACGACGCATGCTACCCATCTCTTATCGTTGTAGGACAGATGATGAGTGCCATCACATCAGGCAAATACGATGTGAACAAGCTTGCAGTCATCATGAGCCAGACCGGTGGTGGATGCCGTGCAACAAACTATGTAGGATTTATCAGACGTGCCCTTTCAAAGGCCGGATACGGTCAGATTCCTGTAATCGCACTGTCAGCCCAGGGATTTGAGAAGAACTCCGGATTCAAGATCAGCTACAAGGTAGTAAAACGTGCTATGCAGGCTCTGATATACGGCGATGTATTCATGAGATGTCTTTATAGGACAAGACCTTACGAGAAGGAAAAGGGCTCAGCAAATGCACTCCATGAAAAATGGAAGAAGATATGTCTGGAAAGTCTGACAAAGACCGGAAACAATGCCGTTTTCAAGAAAAATATCCAGGGAATCGTCCACGACTTTGACACTCTCCCACTTCTTGACATCAAGAAGCCTAGGGTCGGTATAGTCGGTGAGATACTTGTAAAGTTCCTGCCATCTGCCAACAATCACTTGGTTGACCTGCTTGAGGCAGAGGGAGCCGAGGCTGTTATGCCTGATCTTCTGGACTTCTTCATGTACTGTTTCTACAACAACAATTACAACTATGAGTTCCTTGGAAAGACCAAGAAAGGTGCCATAGTCAGCAACACTGTTATAAAGGTTCTGGAATCTTTCAGAAAACCTGCTAGGGATGCACTTGAGAAAAGTAAGCGTTTCGAGGCCCCAGCTCATATTGAAAAACTTGCCGAGTATGCAAGGCCTATCGTATCAATCGGTAACCAGAACGGTGAGGGCTGGTTCCTTACGGGTGAGATGATCGAGCTCATAAAGAGCGGTGCTCCAAACATCGTCTGCGCACAGCCATTCGCATGTCTGCCTAACCATATCTGTCTCTTATACACATCTCCGAGCCCACG
>URJU01000082.1 GCA_900548315.1 uncultured Coprococcus sp.
GAGATTACTACGCGTCTCGTGGGCTCGGAGATGTGTATAAGAGACAGGTAATGTGCCTGAGAGATTCAAGAGTATAGTGGATGCATTTGGCGATACAGAGGCGGCCATGAGACAGGCGGGAATCGCATATGCAACAGACCAGATCATCGATCTCATGGCAAATGGAGTAAAGCATATACATGTGTACTCCATGAATAAGCCGGAGGTCGCAGCCGGAATACAGAAGAATCTCAGTGAGATACTTAAAGTCTGATAATATACAGATGTATATATTAAACTGGCAGTTGGTAGAAATTTGTAAGACAGGTGTGTATGATGATATCATCCTGTAAGCTGAATTCTTACATAACAAACCGCCAAATAATATTATAATAAATACAAGATGTCAAATTTAAGATAACAATTATAAGAAAGAAGGAATAAAAAATGACACTCGAAGTTTTACAGAAGGACATGATAGCAGCAATGAAGGCAAGAGATAAGGAGAGAAAGGACAGTATATCATCTCTCGTATCTGCAGTTAAAAAAGTTGGTATAGACAACGGCTGCAGAGACAATATACCGGAGGACATAGTTGACAGCGTTATCCTCAAGGAGATCAAGTCTGTGAAGGAACAGATCGACACATGCCCTGCAGACAGAACTGATCTGCTGGAGCAGTACAAGGCAAGATATGATGTGTTCAACGAGTATGCGCCAAAGCTTTTGTCAGAGGATGAGGTCAGAGAGATACTCACCACAAAGTTTGCAGATGTGATCGCAACCAAGAACAAAGGACAGATCATGAAGACAGTCATGGCAGAGCTCAAGGGCAAGGCTGACGGCAAGGTTATCAATCAGGTTGTTGCAGAGCTTTGCAAATAATATCTTCTGACAGAAATCAAATCTGCGAATTAGTGAACGGAATTAGTGGAGAAAAATATGAAGTTTGTAGGAATTGAGAAGAAGGAACAGGGCAAGTTCATCACAAGGTATGATGTGAAGTATGAGACCGTAGATGGCATATTGAAAAATTATGAGATGATAAGCAGAAACGGCGATATCACAGATTTTGAGGGACTTCACGGCAAGGCTGCGGATGCAGTTGTCATCATAGCCACCGATGAGAATGATGAGAAGATTCTGATAGACAGAGAATACAGACTGGCTCCTGGCGAGTGGGTATACAATTTCCCTGCCGGACTGATAGATCCGGGCGAGACACCTGAGGTCAGCGCAAAGCGTGAACTCATGGAGGAGACGGGACTTGAGCTGTACGAGATCACGGATACAATAGGGACAAGCTACAGCGCTGTCGGATTTTCAAATGAGACAAATATGTGTGTGGTGGGCAAGGCGAGAGGCGAGTTTAAGCCGAGCACATCAACTTTGGAAGAGATCACACCTGGCTGGTACACAAAGGCTGAGGTCAGAGAGCTGCTAAAGACTGAGAAGTTTGCTGCCAGAACCCAGGCATTTTGCTATGTTTGGAGCAGAAAGTAGAAGGAGTATGTGTATGGAGAAATTACCAGGAAAGAGTATGGTTACGGTGTCATCTGTCATCATGCTCATATGGGGACTTGTAAATGCAGGATATTATGATGTGGCAAAGCTTGTGCTTGCGGATGATCCATCATCTAAGGCTATCGCGTGTGGTGTTGTGGTTGGAATCGCGTCACTTGCAGCGGTCATAGGCGGAATATTTGGAATAGCTGGAAGCAACAAGGTGGCAAAGGCATCTGCGATAGTTGTGTGGGCAGCATTCCTGCTCATATTTGCCATTGTGAGTGGAATAGTAGCACTTGTGGCAGGAGACAGCAAGGCTATTGGAGTTGTCATGATGATAGTTGGGATCATTGTTCCATTTATCATGTTCATGGGAGCATCAAAGAACAGAGCAAAGTAATTTATGAGAAGTAACAGTTATAGGTTTTTTCAGAACAGAGATTGTAAATTTTTCCCATGCCATGAGGTACAGGATGAAGATGATTTTAACTGTCTGTTCTGTTATTGCCCTTTATATCTCGATGACAACTGTATAGGATCCCCGGAATATATCATAACAGGGCGGGGACAGCGGATAAAGGACTGCAGCTCGTGCCTAGTGGTTCACAGTTCGGAGATGTACGATAAAGTTATTGCACATCTGCGCAGACAGGACGAAATCTTGCGTGTGGATTTGCGCAAAATGAAAAGCCCATTGATGGACAGACTTTTTCAGATCGCTCACATAAATGATATGGATGAGGATATGCGCGCGGAACATAGACTGCTGGTTGACCACGTAGTAAATGGAATTATGACTGGATCCTTGTCAGAAAAACCAAATAGCAAGGGAACAGCTTTGGACTGTACGGAAACAGTTTTGAATCCCATGGAAGTGTCTGTTCTGCTGCAGCCATTTGCGGGGGAATGTGTCCACAAGGGATACCTGGAATTTGGAAATAAAAAGATAGAGTGCAATGTGCTTGAACAGATTGAAACAGCCGGTGTTGAAAAAGGTTACTTATATGCATTTCATGCGCCAGATGTTGACCTGGAGAGTGCAGGGTCGGTCCTTGAACAGTATTACATGGAGGCATTTCAGGTGGCATGCATGGATGTCATCAGAGGGTGGCTACAGGGATATCTTGAGAGAAAGAACAGTGTATATGAGAAGAAGTATTGCAGTCCGTCATTCGGTCCGGGATATTATGGAATGGGCATGGATGCTGTACCTGAGCTGCTTGGACTTATGGATGCATCACAGGCAGGCGTGTCATGGAACGGAGAACGTATGTCACCGAAGATGAGTCTTGTTGGAACATATCTGATCGCGGGTGAAGATGTGTTTGAGGTGGATTCTGATTGCATAGATTGTATTGGACAGAGCGGTGGCTGTGAATTCTGTATAAAGCACTGAATTTATACCAAGTAGGAGCAGGAGTGTTCTGCTCCTACTTAGAATTATAGTTATTAGTCCAAATCGAAACTAAAGACCGCTTTGTCGAAATTGCGGTCCTTTAAATCTTCATCTGAAATGATCCAAAAGATATTCCATAGACAACCAACGTTGTAACCATATTGAAACAGCAGATGAGTTTTTGTGTTTACATCCGGTATATTACCACCCGTAGGATAACCGAATAATTTGTTTCCGTCATACGAAAGATATTCGATATCATAATCTGGAGCAACTTCTTCAAGACGGTCAAATAGGTCACAGTCAAGCACATCTCCCAGTGGCTGATAATCTGTGGTGAGTTCAAACTCGACAGCCTTTTCCTCAAAAGTTTCTGTAAAATACTTTGAATAATATGGAACAGGCGGCTCAGTTCTCTTTAAATTTGACAGGTCGCCGTTGTACCAGATCACCTTGTGATAAGCCGAATTTTCGGGGTCGTCAGCAACGCTTTCAACCCATTTGTTGGTCTGGTGAATTGAGTCGATTTCTCCGCTCCAGAAAAAATATAAAATACCCGTGTGCGGAAGCTTGTTTTCAATATCCAAGTCGGCAATGTCCGCAAGATTGATTTGAGCAACAAGCTGCATTGCTGATTTTTCGTACCGCTCAGTGTCATCTCCGCGCTTGCAGGAATAGCCCGACATTGTGGGATATGGAATTTCGGGCGGAAGATCGGGAAAGCCACCGATTTTACTTGTGCCTTTTGCAATTACATTTTCCACATCCTTCACACACATTTTAATAGTATTTTTTCGGTAGTCTTTAATACTTTCTGCAATATCAGTGTGTCCTTCTTTAATAAGGAATTCAATCAAATCCATTTCGTGCATTTTCATTTTATACCCCCTAATCCCTATTGTTAAAGTCAACATATCCATTATACCTCGTATCGCCTAATTTGCATACACATTTAATGGCTACACTACCTTGGGGATTCCCACGCCAGAAATACCAGACTGACAGTAAGAGTCACAGCCTCGGTCACAGGTGCAGCAAACCACAAGCCGTTGCCACCGGTCAAAACTGGGAACGTCAGTATACACACGCTGCTGAGTATGATGTTTCGGAGCAGTGATATACACAGCGACTGCCCGGATTTCAGTATGGCCTGAAGATAGTAGGAGGTCATCAGGTTGATCCCAAATGGCACAAATGCAAAGAAGTACGCTCTGACACCAAGATCGGCAATGATGCCAAGACCTTCGTTCATATCTATAAACACACCGCAGAGCACCCTTGGAAAAAGTATTCCAAGAAGTGAGAACAGCACACCCATGATCAGGATGGTTGTGTAAGCCATTCTTTTTATGGTTTTTATTCGGCTTATGTTATTTGCTCCATAGTTGGTCGAGATCACAGGCTGCACAGACTGACCAACTCCTGTGAACAGAGAATTGAACAGGATGACGCAGTTGGAGATGACGCTGTATATGGACAGGGCATTCTCACCGCAGTACTTCAATATCTGTATGTTAAACAGCAGCACTATAAATCCATTTGCAAATTCATTGAAAAAGCTCGGGATACCGGCTGTCACGATATTCTTCATGCTGTTCAGGATCCTGTGTGGCATTATGAAACGCAGTTCATTCTTCTTGCTGAGAAAATGTGATGAGGCTACAAGTACCTGAATCAGCATACCGATTACAGAGGCAAGTGCGGCTCCGCCGATTCCCTGCTTCAGTGGGAATACCAGTACAATGTCCATCACGATATTGAACACTCCACCCAGCAGGACGCCTGCCATGGCGCGGTTCGGGTCATTGTCAGCCCTCACAAATATAGCTATGAAGTTGGAAAATACTGCAACCGGCAGGAATATATTTATATAGTGCATGTATGACATGGCATATGGGTATAGAGTGGCATTTGCACCCATGAGCATCAGCAGTGATGGCATGCATGTTACGTACAGTATCCACAGCAGCGCGGTGACTGCTGCGATCATCATGAATGACACGGTGAAGTAACGGTTAGATTTCACCGTGTTGCCACTTCCTCTGTGCACGCTCATCTGTACCGAGCCACCTACGCCAAAGAGAATCCCGGTTGACATAAGTATGCACAGCAGTGGCGTTGTGATGCTCAGAGCGGCCAGGGCATCAGCTCCAACACCTTTGCCGATGACGATGGCATCAGTCAGGGTGTATATGGACATGACCATGGCACTTCCAAGGGAAGGAATGAGGAATTTGTAGTAAAGCTTTTTCAGATCGTCTCTTAACAGGTCCATTTGTAAATCTCCTTAAAAAATAGTTTATAATTGAAAATCATTGAAAATCGAAAAGGCACATGATCGCGGGTACACATTATCCTGCCAGCCGCATAAAAAAAGAGCCAGATAAGATAAAGTATCTTATCTGGCTCATGAAAATTCTGATATATTTTTATCGCGATTCATGTTCCATCCGGGAATCCTGCATCTGCAGAACACCTTGCAAGGTATATTAATATTCAACATACCGTCCGACTTGTGTTATTATAACAGGAGGCACAAAAATGTCAAGGCTTAATAAGGGGGTATTATGGAGTATAGAGTGACAGATGCAAATGATATAGATATGCTGATGGATGCCAGATTGTCCATGCTTAGGATAGTCAATGATCTTCCTGCTGATTACATATTTGATGATGAATTGGTGGTGAGCAGCAGAAGGTATTTTCTTGAGGGTGATCAGACAACAGTTGTAGCTGTCGATGACGGAAGATGTGTGGCGTGTGCCAGTATGTCTTATATTGAAATAATGCCAACATTTTCTCACCCATCAGGAAAGAGAGCACATCTCATGAATGTATATACAGAAGAGCACTATCGGAGAAGAGGAATCGCCAGGCAGCTTGTGAATATGCTTATAGAGGACGCGTGTGTACATGGTGCCACGGAGATAAGCCTTGATGCCACGGAAAGCGGCAGACCGCTGTATGAATCAGTGGGATTTAAGGCATCTGAGGAGTGCATGGTTATAGATATACAGCAATTATGATACTTTTGATAATAGACAGTTTACATACATATATTTACGGAGACAGACGGAGGTAGATATAGATATGGAAGTAAGAGATAGCATAGAAAAAAGACGCAGTATTAGAAAGTTTAAAGATATCCCAGTGGAGCCGGCGATTATAAGGCAGCTTATCGAGGCGGCGGCGATCCAGAACCTGTTGCAGAGAATCCGGAGATGCGGCCTAGAAAGAAAAATGGATGAAGTTCTGGAATACAGAGGCTTTGGATGTGTGCAAGGAGCAGAAGGAGTAAAGACAAAATGAACAATCCAATAAAAGAACTGACTAAGCGGGAATGGCTTATCTGGCTGTGTTCCCTCATTATAGTGCTGGCATCGAATCTTCTCACTGCAGATCTGGATATCCTCACACTTGCGGCAGCACTCATAGGTGTGACATCACTTATATTTGCGGCAAAAGGAAATGTGTGGGCTCAGATATTGATGGTCGTATTCAGCATATTATACGGTATAATATCATTTAGGTTCCGCTACTGGGGTGAGATGATAACCTACCTCGGGATGACGATGCCGATGGCGGTGTGGTCCGCCATAACGTGGTTCAAGAATCCGTCGGAGGGCAACAGCGGTGAGGTTGCCATACAGAAACTGACAAGAAGGCATGTGATATGGCTCACTGTCAGCACGGTGCTTGTAACGGTTTTATTCTACTATATACTGATGCTGCTTGATACGCCGAATATAGTGTTTAGCACAATATCCATAGTCACAAGTTTCCTGGCGGCTGCGCTCACCATGCTGAGATCGTCATACTATGCGGTGGGATATGCAGCAAATGATGTGATCCTGATAGTTTTGTGGCTTCTCGCGTCACTTGAGAATCCGGCATATATTCCTGTAGTTGTAAACTTCGTCATATTCTTTGCGAATGATATGTATGGCTTTGTGAGCTGGAAAAAGAGGGAAGTGAGGCAGGCTGTGGATTTGTAGGAGATAATTGTAATATCACACTGAACTGCTTTATATGTTCACAGTGAGCAGGCAGACAGAATGATAAAAGAATAAATAGAATATAAGTGAATCTTATCATAATAGGAGGACGCACAGATGAAGATCAACATAAGAGAGTACACGACAGAAGATGCGGTCGCTGCGTCAGAAATTTGGAACCAGGTTGTGGATGACGGAGTGGCATTTCCACAGGAGGAAGACTTGTCCCCGAAAGAGGGAGATGCTTTTTTTAAGGAGCAGACATATACCGGTATTGCCGAGAACACAGAGAATGGTGAGGTGGTAGGACTCTACATACTTCATCCGAACAACGTGGGAAGATGCGGACATATATGTAACGCCAGCTATGCCGTGAGACGCGATATCCGCGGTGAGCACATAGGAGAAAAGCTTGTGCTTGACTGTATCTCCATGGCAAAGAAGAAAGGGTTTGGAGTGCTCCAGTTCAATGCTGTAGTAGCATCAAATGTACATGCACTCCATCTGTACAAGAGGATTGGATTTACTCCGCTGGGAGTCATACCGGGAGGATTTAGAATGCCTGACGGACATTATGAGGACATAATTCCTCATTACTATGATCTCAGAAAATAGACAGATAAATAATTGACAGGGGAGAAAACACCGTAAATATATTAAAATTTATGTTGATGTTACAGAAAGGCAGCGGTATACTTGTTGACAGAGAATTGGATATAAGTATGGGGAGCTGGCGATGCAGCCGGCTGAGAGGGAGCTGAGCGTTCCGACCCACAACCTGATGCGGGTAATGCCGCCGTAGGGATACGTTTTGATACATACATAATGATGTAAGAAAGAAGAGACGCATTCCCGCGTCTCTTTTTTCATAATGAGGGACCCGCGTAAGAGGGATATTCCTAAAGTGGCTGATTGGGGGCACCACCTTCCGCCACTATAAAAGTGTAAGAGAAACAAATATTAGATCTGGCACAGATTTATAAAGCCGGATCAGATTGGAGGAACAGATGAGAAATTACACAACACAGATGGACGCTGCAAGAAAAGGTATAGTGACACCTGAGATCGAGAAGGTTGCAGAGAAAGAGCATATGTCCACTGAGGCGCTGATGAAACTTGTAGGAGAGGGCAAGGTTGCAATACCAGCCAACAAAAAGCACACATGCTTAAACCCAGAGGGAGTTGGAAGCATGCTGAGGACCAAGATCAATGTCAACCTCGGTGTGTCAAGAGACTGCAAGGATTACAATATCGAGATGCAGAAGGTTATGAGTGCTGTCGAGATGGGAGCAGAGGCGATCATGGATCTGTCAAGCCACGGCAATACACAGCCGTTCAGACAGAAACTCACTTCAGAGTGTCCGGCTATGATAGGAACTGTGCCGGTATATGACAGCGTTATTCATTATCAGAGAGATCTCGCAACTCTTACTGCACAGGATTTCATCGATGTGGTTCGTCTTCATGCGGAGGATGGAGTTGATTTTGTGACTCTCCACTGTGGAATAACAAGAAAGACTATCGAACAGATCAAGAAACATAAGAGAAAGATGAATATAGTCAGCCGTGGCGGCAGTCTTGTATTTGCATGGATGACCATGACAGGCAATGAGAATCCGTTTTATGAGTATTTTGACGAGATACTTGACATTTGTGAGGAATACGATGTGACAGTATCACTTGGAGATGCATGTCGTCCGGGATGTCTTGCAGATGCAACGGATGTATGTCAGATAGAGGAGCTTGTAAGACTTGGAGAGCTGACAAAGCGCGCGTGGGATCATAATGTACAGGTTATGGTTGAGGGCCCTGGTCATGTGCCACTCAATCAGATCGCGGCCAACATGGAAGTTCAGAAGACACTCTGTATGGGCGCACCATTCTACGTACTTGGACCTCTTGTAACAGATATTGCACCGGGATATGATCACATCACAAGCGCGATAGGCGGAGCAGTTGCAGCCATGAACGGAGCAGCATTCCTCTGTTACGTCACACCAGCAGAGCATCTTGCCCTGCCAAATGTTGACGATGTCAAGCAGGGAATCGTCGCATCAAAGATAGCAGCCCATGCGGCGGATATAGCAAAGGGTATACCTGGAGCGAGGGATATAGATGACAAGATGGCGGATGCGAGAAGAGTCCTCGACTGGGATGCGCAGTTTGCATGTGCCATAGATCCTGAGACCGCAAAGGAGATCAGAGACAGCAGAAAGCCGGATGACGAGTACAGCGATACATGCAGTATGTGCGGCAAATTCTGTGCAGTGAGATCAATGAACAAGGCGCTGTCAGGAGAGTACATAGACATACTTTAGTCATGATCTGATGAAACTCGCTGAGGCGAGCGCAGGTCATAGCGCTCACACGCAACGACATATGATATATTGAAGTGCGTTGTCAACATGCAGATATGTTTCTATATATAATAAATACATTGGAAAGAGACAGGTTTAGTTATGATATGTGTC
>URJU01000083.1 GCA_900548315.1 uncultured Coprococcus sp.
GGCAGCGTCAGATGTGTATAAGAGACAGACAGTGCTTACTGCAGCGGTTTTAGGGTACGGCTTTGTAGCATTTGGATTCCAGAAAGTATACATGGTTGGACCGTCCATGGAACCGTCCATATCAGACGGACAGAAATGCGTCGCAAATAAAATAGCTTTCCTTGTGGGATCGCCTGACAGGTATGACATCGTTGCATATCGTTCTGTGGAGCATCAGGATAAGTATTACTCCATAAAGAGGGTTATAGGTCTGCCTGGCGAGACAGTTCTGATACAGAATGGACAGGTATATATAAATGGAAATCCCCTGGCTGACAATCCCATAGAAAGTCAGATCCGCACAGCTGGTCTTGCTGAATCGTCAATCACGCTTGGGGAAAATGAATATTTTCTGCTTGGTGAT
The DNA here is from genome assembly GCA_900548315.1 of uncultured Coprococcus sp. GTDB lineage: Bacteria > Bacillota > Clostridia > Lachnospirales > Lachnospiraceae > Coprococcus. Next base: position 404 of record URJU01000083.1, read on the forward strand.
AATCCGGACAGCAGTCAGGATTCTAGATTCAGCAGTGTGGGGAATATAAAAGAGAGTGAGATGCTTGGCAGAATAAAAGAGTGAGATAACTGGCAGAATAAAAGGGGTGTGTTGAATGAATATACAGTGGTATCCTGGTCATATGACTAAGGCAAAGCGTATGATGCAGGAAGACATAAAACTGATAGATATAGTTATAGAGCTTGTTGACGCAAGGATTCCGCTTAGCAGCAAGAATCCGGATATAGATGAACTTGCAAAGAATAAGTATAGACTGATTCTATTGAACAAGTCCGATCTGGCAGATGATGCGGTCACTGCGAAGTGGGAGAAGTATTACAGTGATAAGGGTTTTTTTGTTGCGAAGATAAATGCCAGAGATGGCGCCGGAATGAAAAGTATTAATGGGATCGTACAGGAAGCATGCCGCGAAAAGATAGAGAGAGATAGGAAAAGAGGCATTATAAACAGACCTATAAGAGCTATGATAGTAGGAATACCTAATGTTGGAAAGTCAACATTCATCAATTCCTATGCCAGAAAAGCTTGTACAAAAGTGGGAAATAAACCGGGTGTTACGAAGGGAAAACAGTGGATACGTCTTGGAAAAAATATTGAACTCCTTGATACACCAGGTATACTGTGGCCTAAGTTTGACGATGAATTGGTGGGACTGAGGCTTGCATATATAGGATCTATCAACGACGAAATATTGAATGTCACAGACATAGCGGTTGAATTAATAAAATTTTTACGGGCAAACTATTGTAATACCCTGACTCAAAGGTATAATATTGAAGGTACTGATGATCCAGTGCAGGTGATAGCACAGATCGCAGAAAAGAGACAGTGTATAAAAAAAGGTGGCGAGCTTGATTATGACAAAGCTGCAGCGCTCCTTATGGATGATTTCAGGTCAGGTAAACTTGGCAGGATAACCTTGGAGACACCTTAGATTAAGATATAAGTTGGAGTATAGATGAGCGAAGATACGAATAAATCGGTTGAAAATAAATCAGAAGACGCCAATGTTGCTGAGACTTTAAATGAGATATTTGATGATGATCCAGCTCGCAAAGCTCGTGAGAAGGAGATAGCAAAGTACGAGAAGAAACGTCAGAAAGCTTTGGAGAGAGAGGCTAAAAAAGCAGCAAAGGCAGAGGTAAAACAGAAAAACTCAAAGGATAATGTTTCAGAGGATAATAAGGATGCTGTTTCAAGTCCAGGAGATTGGTCATGGGACAAGGCTGTAAAGGAAAACAGTTCTGAGAGTGGAAAAGACGAATCGCATGTGGAGCCTGAAACATCTTCTGTATATACAGAAGATGGTGAGCTTGATGAAAAGGCGCTGAAGAAGAAACTCAGAGATGAGAAGAAAGCTGAGAAAAGACAGAGAAAAGAACAGAAAAAGGAAGAAAAAGAGATCAATATTGTGAAGGATCTTTTATTCTTGTGCCTATATATACTGATAGTAATAGGTATCTGCTGGGCTGTTCTCACATATGTAGGACAGAGAACGGAGGTCAGCGGGGAGTCCATGAGCAACACATTGCACAGTGGAGATACTCTCTGGATAGATAAGCTTGAATACGAGTTTGGTTCTCCAAAGAGATTTGATGTCGTGGTATTTCCTTATGGCGAGGATGATGACACCTATTATATTAAGCGTATCATAGGTCTTCCGGGAGAAACTGTTTATATAGATGAGGATGGAACGATCTATATAAATGACGAGCCGTTAGAAGGGGATAAATATGGGAGAGAGGTCATTGCTGAGGATAAGCGCGGTGTTGCATCGGAAGAGATAATGCTCGGTGATGATGAATACTTTGTTCTCGGAGATAACAGGAATAACAGTCGTGACAGCCGAGTCCCCGATGTTGGCAACATACATAAGAATGACATAATCGGCAGGGCTGTGTTCAGATTTACAGGTGGTTTTGGAAAGATAGAATAGAATATGTATTTGAGGGCTGTTGCCGACAATAATGGCAATAGCCTTTGTTTTATGGAGGGATATATGAGCAGTATAGCGGAGATAAAGAAGATATTTGCAGCTGCCGATATGGCTGATTATGAAAGTCTGTTTGAAGAATATGAAGGGGATGAGAGAGAGGGAGTTAAAAAGATCCTGGAATCTGCCCGCAAAAAAAAGAAGTCATTGGATGACGAAAAAGCCAGAATGTACAAGATGTTCGAGTTTGAGCGAAAGTACAGTGATAAGGGATATATATGCGGAATAGATGAGGTTGGAAGAGGCCCGTTGGCAGGTCCTGTGGTTGCAGCTGCCGTTATATTGCCGAAGGATTGTGATATACTCTATCTGAATGATTCAAAGCAGCTCTCCGCGAAGAAGAGAGAAATCCTCTATGATGAGATAATGGAGAAGGCTGTGGCTGTTGGAATAGGCATGGCCAATCAGGATGTAATAGATAGAATAAACATATTAAATGCTGACTACGAGGCTATGAAACAGGCTATATCAAAGCTTTCTGTAGAACCCAAGCTGCTGCTCAACGACGCGGTAAATATTCCGGGAGTGGATATTGAACAGATTGGCATCATAAAAGGAGATACTTTGTCTGCGTCAATAGCTGCGGCAAGCATCATTGCAAAGGTCACAAGGGACAGACTCATGGTTGAGTATGATTTTATGTATCCAGGTTATGGATTTGCTCGAAATATGGGATATGGAACGGTGGAACATATAAAAGCACTTGAGAAGGTTGGCCCATGTGCCATACATAGGAGAACATTTATCACGAAATTTGTGTAAAGGTATTTTTATTTGAAAGGCGTCAGATGCAGGACTGTGGTAAAAAAACAATTATCAATAGAGAAAACTATAAAAGCTCATCAGACCGCGGGTATAACAGCCGCCTTATAGGAGCTGATCACGAGTTAGTTGCAGTAAGATATCTGAAAGAAAACGGATATAATATATTGAAGAGAAATTATCAAGTTAGATGCGGTGAGATAGATATCATCGCAAAGCGTGACGGATATATTGTATTTATAGAGGTAAAATACCGGTCAAATATACATACGGGAACACCAGGGGATTCGGTAGACCATAGAAAACAAAGGCAGATATCAAAGGTTGCTATGTATTACTTGAATCAATATGGTTACGGGATCGATACGGCGGTCAGATTTGATGTAATAACCATGGCAGGTGACAATATAGTACATATAGAGAATGCATTTGATTATGCAGGGTGGTAAGAATCGAGATTATTGGAAGTTGATATGAGAGAGATAAAATATATACGGAATGATGCATCAACCCATGTTCACAATGTAAATGGGGTTGATTATATTACATTTGACAAATTGGACAAGGTGGGCGTAAAACATGCATTTTCAACCCGCGTGGGAGGAGTGAGTGAAGGACATTTGGGTTCGATGAACCTGAGCTTTCACAGAGGTGACGATCCAGAGAAGGTTATGGAGAATCATCGCAGATTTGCCGGGGCAGTTGGCTATGACTACACAAAACTTGTCTTTTCGGATCAGGTACACAAGACTGATATATACAAGGTTACAGAGGCTGATGCGGGAAAAGGTATAGTTCGGGATTCAGATATAACAGAGACAGATGGTCTGATGACAAACGTTCCCGGTATTCCACTTATGACGTTTTATGCCGACTGCGTACCTGTATTTTTTTATGATCCTGTTAAAAAAGTTGTGGCTATGAATCACTCGGGCTGGAAGGGTACAGTTGCTAAGATCAGCAAATGCATGATAGAAAGACTTGGAGATGAGTACGGAACAGACCCATCTGACCTTATCTGCGCTGTAGGACCTTCTATCTGTAAAGATTGCTATGAGGTGAGTGAAGATGTGGCGGATCAGTTTAAAATGGCATATACGGAATCTCAGGTGCCTCAGATAGTGTATCCTAAGGAAGGTGGAAAGTATCTTCTTGATCTGCACCGGGCAAATTATTTCAATCTGGTAGATGCCGGTGTAAAGCCTGAAAAGATAGATATTACCAATATATGTACATGCTGCAACAGTGAGTGGCTTTTCTCACATAGAGCAAGCAAGGGGCTCAGAGGAAACCTTGGTGCTGTTATCATGTTGTAAGGTTATTTGATTTATGAGGTTATTATGGAACATATTGTAAAAAAAGTACTTGAAAACAGTATAGCGGAGGAGATGGAGATAGAGCCTGGTGACAATATCATGGCTGTGAATGATCATCCGATAGAGGACATATTTGACTATCAGTACCTTATAAATGATGAATATATAGAGCTTCTGGTGAAAAAATCAGATGGTGAGGAATGGCTCCTTGAGATAGAAAAGGATTATGATGAGGATCTGGGGATAGTTTTTGAGAATTCACTCATGGATAATTACAAGTCCTGTTATAACAAATGTATATTCTGTTTTATCGATCAGAACCCGAAGGGGATGAGAGACACGATATACTTCAAGGATGATGATTCAAGGCTTTCTTTCCTTCAGGGAAATTATATAACCCTGACAAATATGAAGGAAAAGGATATAGACAGAATCATAAATTATCATCTTGCTCCCATCAATATATCGGTTCACACCACCAATCCGCAGCTCAGATGTAGTATGCTCAACAACAGATTTGCGGGAACTATCCTTGAGCGGATAAGGAAGTTTTATGATGCCGGAATACCGATGAATGGACAGATAGTGTTGTGCAAAGGCATAAACGACGGAGAGGAATTATGGAGATCTATTTCAGATCTTATGGAATTTGTGCCTGTTATGGAGAGTTTATCAGTTGTGCCTGTCGGACTTTCGGATTACCGTGATGGACTTTTTCATCTTGAGCCATTTGAGAGGGAAGATGCATGTGAGGTCATTGATATCATAGAACATTTTCAGAAGAAAGCATTTGAAAAGCATGGAACACATTTTGTGCAGGCTAGTGATGAGTGGTATATAAATGCTGGCAGAGATTTTCCGGAGGCGGAGAGATATGATGGCTTTGTGCAGCTTGAAAACGGTGTCGGAATGGTGAGACTTCTCATGGATGAATTTGAACAGGAATTTGACGCTGTGCGGGGAGATGACAGGGAATATGAGGTCTCCATCGTGACAGGAGTACTTGTCTACAGATCAATAAAGATGATGGTGGACAAGATAGGCGAGAAATTTCCAAATGTAAACATACATCTTTATAAGATAATCAACGATTTTTTTGGACACAGGATAACCGTTACAGGTCTTTTGACAGGCGGGGATATAATAAAACAGCTCACAGGAAAGCCGCTGGGGCAGAGGCTTATTCTTCCGTCAAACACACTTATGGCAGATGAACCAAAGTTTCTGGACGATGTAACACTTGATCAGCTTATAGATGCTTTACAAGTGGATGTTTGTATTGTAGAATCAAGTGGTGCTGACTTTGTGCACTCTGTGATTGGAGATTAAGAAATAATGGAGGAAACAGATATGAGCAAACCTATAGTAGCCATAGTTGGTAGACCAAATGTAGGTAAGTCGACTCTGTTCAATGTGCTTGCAGGAGAAAAGATATCTATTGTACAGGATACTCCGGGAGTAACAAGGGATAGAATATATGCCGATATAAATTGGCTGGATTATAATTTTACACTTATAGATACAGGCGGAATAGAGCCGGAATCGGACAATATCATATTAAAGAGTATGAGAGAACAGGCCGAGATAGCTATTGAGACGGCAGATGTCATTATCTTTATGACTGATGTCAGACAGGGTATGGTGGATGATGACTCAAAGGTTGCTGATATGCTCAGAAGGTCGAAGAAACCGATAGTTCTTGTTGTCAATAAAGTTGATAGTTTTGAGAAGTTTATGCCTGATGTATACGAATTTTACAATCTTGGACTTGGAGATCCTCATCCTATATCAGGTTCTTCTAGACTTGGAATAGGAGATATGCTGGATGAGGTTGTTTCCCATTTTGACGAGTCAGCAAAGGAAGAGGTCGAGGATGAGAGACCTAGGATTGCGATCATAGGCAAGCCGAATGTGGGCAAATCTTCTATTATAAATAAGCTCCTCGGTGAGGACAGGGTTATTGTGTCAGATATAGCTGGAACAACCAGAGATGCCATAGATACAGAGATAGTCAGAAATGGCAGGGAGTATGTGTTCATTGATACGGCTGGACTTAGAAGAAAGAGCAAGATAAAAGAGGATATAGAGAGATATAGTATTATACGAACGGTTTCGGCTGTTGAGAGATGTAATGTTGCAGTTTTGGTTATAGACGCAACAGAGGGAATAACAGATCAGGATGCCAAGATTGCCGGAATAGCTCATGAACGAGGCAAAGGTATGATAATAGCTGTAAACAAATGGGATGCTATAGAAAAGAATGACAAGACCATTTACAAATTTACAGAGGAGATACGCAACAAACTGTCATATATGCCATATGCGGAACTACTCTTTATATCGGCTGAGACTGGACAGCGTCTTCCGAAACTTTTTGAGACTGTAGATGCTGTTATAGAGAACCATTCACTCCGCGTAGCTACAGGAGTCCTCAATGAGATCATGAGTGAGGCCGTTGCCATGCAGCAGCCGCCATCAGACAAGGGAAAGCGATTAAAACTTTTCTATATAACACAGGTATCTGTGAAACCGCCTACATTTGTCATCTTTGTAAATGACAAAGAACTTATGCATTTTTCATATACCCGATATATTGAAAATAGGATAAGAGAGTCGTTTGGTTTCAGAGGAACACCTTTAAAATTCATAATCAGAGAGAGGAAAGAGAAGTAATCATGGATATGTTGATCAGATTGATATGCCTTGTAGGAGGTTACGGAGTCGGCCTGATCCAGACCGCATATATATACGGTAAGCTAAAAGGGGTCGATATCAGAAAGTACGGCAGTGGAAATTCGGGAACAACGAATGCCCTCAGAGTGCTAGGTAAGAAGGCCGGTCTCATAGTTTTCCTTGGAGATTTCCTAAAGGGAATAATTGCCTGCTCGCTCACACATATCATACTTGGACAGCTTGGTGTGGGAAATGCTTATATGTTCGTTCTATATACAGGACTTGGTGTTGTACTTGGACATAATTTTCCGTTTTACATGCAGTTTAAGGGCGGAAAGGGAATTGCAGCCAGCGGTGGAATGATTGTAGGTCTCTGGGACTGGAGACTTGTGGTCATTTTGCTCGCAGCATTTATTATAAGTGTTGTGGTTACCAGGTATGTGTCGGTTGGTTCACTTACTATCATGCTAGGTTTCTTCATATTATATACAATATTTGCAATACATGGAGATTACAACTTTACATCAAATGCAAAGATGGTGGAGGGAATCGTCTTAGCTGGAGTTATCGCTGGAATGGCAGTGATAAGACATCTGCCGAATATAAAGAGACTTATAGCTGGAACAGAGAATAAGTTATCGTTTGGCTCAAAGACAGCGTAAGCAATATATGGTTGTATAGAACAAACAGAAGAAAAGGGAATCGCATTATTGGGGCGATGTGATAAAGGATAGGTGGAAATGTAGTTGGTGCATATCTACCTATCCTTTATTTTTTTGAAAAGAAGATGCCTATACAATGAAAATTCTATTTGTATTATGGTTTACATAAAAAGTTTTTACACCATAATTGATTTTATGTGACGATACAGCCTGCCTTATAATGCATGATTAGAATTATGTGAGTTTACATAAAATTGATTGAAGCGAATTATTATACTAAAAATCATCAAAAATGTGCTTTGATTACAACAATAGACTGGATTATAACGGTAAAAAAAGTTAAAATATAAGTATGGATAAAAACTATGTATGAAAACAAAATGCTAAATTAAAATATTTGGAGGTATTTTACTATGAAAATAGGAGTTCTTGGAGCCGGAGGATGGGGGTCAGCACTTGCAAATCTTCTGGCTGGAAACGGTCATCAGGTGACAGTATGGTCGATAGATGAGAGGGAGGTAGCCATGCTCAAGGAGTTTCATGAGCAGAGAGACAGACTTCCGGGCGTGATATTAAATAATAGTATTGAATATACAACTGATGCGTCAAAGTCAGTGGTAGGACAGGATATGGTCGTATGCGCAGTGCCTTCCCCATTTGTAAGAAGTACAGCCAAAAGTGTAGCTGAATACGTGTCGGCAGGGCAGCTTATTGTAAATGTTAGTAAGGGAATAGAGGAATCAACCCTCAAAGCTCTTGTTGAAGTGATAGAGGAGGAGATACCTAAGGCTAATGTGGCAGTGCTGTCCGGACCTTCACATGCAGAGGAGGTTGGAAGGGGAATCCCGACAACAGTGGTTGCTGGAGCGCGCGACATGGAGATTGCAAAGACTATACAGAATACGTTTATGAATGATTATTTTAGAGTATATACTAGTACAGACGTGACAGGCATAGAGCTTGGCGGATCAGTGAAAAATGTAATAGCTCTTGCAGCAGGAATATCGGATGGGCTCGGTCTTGGGGACAACACCAAAGCAGCGCTTATGACAAGGGGAATGGCAGAGATAATGAGGCTCGGTCTTGCCATGGGTGCTGATGTCAAGACTTTGTCAGGTCTGTCAGGCATGGGAGATCTCATTGTTACATGCACATCAAAGCACAGCCGCAACAGAAACGCAGGATATCTCATAGGACAGGGAAAGACATATGAGGAGGCTATGGCTGAGGTCAAGATGGTTGTGGAAGGCGTATATTCAGCCAAGGCGACTTTGGCACTTGCAAAGGAACACGGGGTTGATATGCCTATAGTTGAGGCTGTCAATAATGTATTATTTAACGGTATGACGGCAAAAGAGGCACTTACGGAATTGCTTAACAGGGATAGAAAAAGTGAATTGTAAAAGCCTAAAGTCAGATAATATCAAAATATGAATGCATACAGTGTACATACAAGAAAACACATGTAGGAAAGGCACGGATAGTAAATGTTGTTTCGTGT
>URJU01000084.1 GCA_900548315.1 uncultured Coprococcus sp.
ATCTGTAGCTGCCGTTTCATAGAGATTGTGCCCCTCTGAATCTATCACAACTATAGCAGGAAAATTTTCTACCCTCATTTTTCTGATTGCCTCTGTACCAAGATCATCATAGGCTATCACTTCTGACTCCTTGATACATTTTGAGAGGAGTGCCCCTGCACCTCCCACAGCTGCCAGATATACAGCTTTGTTTTCTATTATTGACTTTATAACCTCTGGACTTCTTTTCCCTTTTCCTATCATTCCACACAGACCTTTGCTCAGTATAAGAGGTGTGTATTTGTCCATTCGGCTGCTGGTTGTTGGTCCTGCTGATCCAATCACCTGACCAGGTTTTGCTGGTGTTGGACCGAGATAGTATATCACGTTTCCATTGAGGTCTATAGGAACTATACCTCTTTCATACAATTCTTTGCCACTGACATCCTCACATCCTGATTTAATGATAGAATCATACATTCTCTTGTGTGCCGCATCTCTCGCACTGTACACTATCCCATCTATATATACATAATCCCCTGCTTTGAGATTCTTTACCTCTTCTCTGTCAAATGGTGCTTTTATATGTTTGTTCATAATGATCCTTTCCCACATGTTTACAAATATTCGTGATATCAAATTCATAATATTGATATTACAAATATATAATTATCTACAGGCATCTTGTCACATGTCTGTTTACGTGACAACACATATTCACTGCAAGTGGCATTCCTGCAATATGAGTTGCGTATGTCTCTATATTTACTGCAAGTGCCGTTGTCTTTCCTCCAAGTCCTCCAGGTCCTATTCCTGTGCTGTTTATTGCCTCGAGGAGTTCTTTCTCTATCCTTGCTATATGTTCTTTTTCAGAGTGTACTCCTACTTTTCTCGTAAGTGCCTTCTTTGCCAGCTTTGCGGCCATTTCAAAGTCTCCTCCAAGTCCAACTCCTACAAATACAGGAGGACATGCATTTGGGCCTGCATCCTTTACAGCCTTAATTACTGCAGCCTTTACTCCCTCTTCTCCATCTGCTGGTTTCAACATATATACTTTGCTCATATTCTCGCTGCCAAATCCTTTAGGAGCGATTGTTATTTCTATATTATCTCCCGGGACAATATCATAGTGAATTATTGCCGGAGTGTTGTCCTTTGTATTTTCTCTTATAAGAGGATCCTTCACAACCGATTTTCTAAGATATCCATCTGTATATCCCTGTCTCACACCTTCGTTGATGGCATCTGTTATATTCATACCTTCAATATGTACGTCCTGTCCTATATTCACAAAAAAAACAGCCATCCCTGTGTCCTGACAGATTGGAATATCATTTTCTCTTGCCACATCAAGATTCTCGCACAACTGTCCAAGTATCTGCTTTCCAAGAGGACTGTCCTCTGTCTCAACTGAATCTCTGACTGCCTTTTCCATATCTTCAGACAAATGTATATTTGCCTCTATACACATCTCCCTGACATTTCTGGTAATTTCTTCTGCTGATATACTTCTCATCTCTTCACCGCCATTTTATTTTATAATTTATTGCAATAACTTTTTATGAATTTCTTTGATGTATATATAGTGTTTTTTCAGTCATCTAGAAAAGTGTCATCATTTTTTTTATAATTCGGATCCTTCCTATTCACAAAAAACTTATACACATGAAGAGTCAATGTGAATATAGCAACAACTATGACCATTGCCACCAATATGTAAATGATATTCATTATACTATAGGACCACTCCGATGCTTTCCTTGTACTGTTAAATATCTGGTCTAGTTTTCCTTCTGTTGTAGCCTCCGTCACAGAGGATGCTGCCTTGTTTACAGACTCAGCTATCCTGTCATCACAAGACAAAATACAAGCCATTATCTCTGTCATTTTTTGCCCCCGATCTTATTGTAAATTATCCCATTAAAGTCAATTTATCCACTTTTTATTCTAACAAATTTATACTTTCTCCCATATAAAACAAGTATATCATAACCGATATATGCGTACAATCAGCAAAAGGGTGTATTGCCATTTTTTTGACAATACACCCTTTAAAATATAAATTATTATTTTACTGTTCTGTCTTGTCTGAACCTGTGTCTTCCACATCTTCAGACTCGGCGTCATCAGAAACTTCATTTATATCTGCAATACCTTCTGTTTCATTCTGAACATCATCTGTTTCATCGTTATTTTCTTCTTCATCAGTTCTTGCAAGTTTTGCAACTGATGCTACAAACGAATTGCCATCTTTTCCGATATTCATAAGTTTTACTCCAGATGTTATCCTTCCAATGACTGTTATATCGGAACAATGCATCCTTATCATTATTCCTTCATTTGTCATCATCATTATATCATGGTCATTTGTAACAGCCTTGGCACTTACTATGTCTCCAGTCTTCTCTGTTATCTTATAACACTTTACTCCCTTTCCACCTCTCATCTGTGTGGTAAACTCAGAGAGTTCAGTTCTCTTACCCATACCATTTGAAGTCACGAACAATATCTCATCACCCTGGACATCAAGCTGCATAGCGATAACATCATCGCCCTTTTCGCATCTGATTCCCCTTACACCCATGGATGTACGTCCTGTGTCTCTCACACATTCCTCGTTGAATCTGATACACATTCCCTTTCTTGTCACAAGAAATATATCATTTTCTCCACTGGTTGCCTTTACCTCTATGAGTTCATCTCCCTCATTCAAAGTTATGGCTGCTAGACCTGTCTTTCTGATATTCTCAAATGCCTCTATCTTTGTCTTCTTTACTATACCTCTCTTTGTAGCCATCATCAGATATTTCTTTTCAAATCCAGCTATAGGTATGATGGCAGTCACTTTTTCATTTGGAAGGAGCTGAAGAAGATTTACTATTGCAACTCCTCTTGCATTACGTCCTGATTCAGGGATCTCATATCCCTTCATCCTATATACCCTTCCCATGTTGGTGAAGAACATTATGAAATTATGAGTATTTGTCAGGAATATCTCATCTATTATATCGTTGTCGATGGTATTCATTCCCTTTATACCCTTTCCACCTCTGTTCTGTACCTTGAATGTATCCTTTGGCATTCTCTTTATGTATCCGAGTTTTGTCATTGATATGACTATCTCTTCTCTCTTGATAAGTTCCTCATCTGTTATATCATCTGAATATGCTGTGATTGATGTTCTTCTCTCATCACCATACTTATCCGCAATTGCAGCAAGCTCTGTCTTGATAACTCCCAGAAGTTTATTCTCATCTGCAAGTATAGCCTTGTACTCTGCTATCTTTGCTATAAGTTCATTGTACTCGTTCTCTATCTTCTCTCTTTCCAAACCTGTAAGAGCACGAAGTCTCATATCTACTATAGCTCCAGCCTGAGCCTCTGAAAGTCCAAATCTTTCAATAAGCTTTGTCTTTGCCTCTCCAACGTTCTTGGAGTTTCTTATTATACTGATAACTTCATCTATATTGTCCAGAGCGATCAGATATCCCTGTAATATATGTGCTCTCTCTTCAGCTTTATTGAGATCGTATTTTGTTCTTCTTGTAACAACATCTTCCTGATGTTTCAGATAGTATGTGAGCATGTCCTTGAGATTGAGTATCTTTGGCACCCCATCCACAAGAGCAAGCATTATACATCCAAATGTATCCTGGAGCTGAGTATGCTTAAAGAGCTGGTTGAGAATCACATTTGCATTGACATCTTTTCTAAGTTCAATTACAACTCTCATTCCTTCTCTTGACGACTCGTCCCTTATATCTGTTATTCCATCTATCCTCTTATTTTTTACAAGATCAACCATATTCTTGATGAGAAGAGATTTATTTACCATATATGGCAGTTCGGTTACAACAATGCGGTGTTTTTCGTTCGTCATTGTTTCGATTTCTGTGATAGCTCGTACCTTTATCTTACCTCTGCCGGTTTTATATGCATCATTTATTCCCTGTCTTCCGAGTATCTGAGCGCCTGTAGGAAAATCCGGTCCCTTTACTATATCCATAAGCTCATCTATCTCTGTTTCACGACCTTCTTCTACCCTATTATCGATGATTTTTATAGCTGCACTGATGGTTTCCTTTAAATTATGTGGTGGAATATTAGTAGCCATACCTACTGCTATACCCGATGTACCATTTACCAATAGGTTAGGATAACGTGATGGAAGTACCACTGGTTCCTTTTCTGTACCATCAAAGTTAGGTATAAAATCTACTGTATCCTTGTTTATATCAGCCATCATCTCCATAGATATCTTGGAAAGTCTTGCCTCTGTATATCGCATGGCAGCTGCATGGTCTCCATCCACTGAACCAAAGTTTCCATGTCCATCCACAAGAGGATATCTTGTATTCCATTCCTGAGCCAACTTTACAAGTGCCTCATATATGGAACTGTCGCCGTGTGGATGATATTTACCCATTGTATCACCGACGATACGAGCACATTTACGATGTGGCTTGTCCGGTCCATTGTTAAGCTCTATCATAGAATGAAGTATTCTTCTCTGAACAGGCTTAAGTCCATCTCTTACATCAGGAAGTGCTCTTGCTGCTATAACGCTCATGGCATAATCTATGTATGAACGCTCCATTGTCTTTTTTAGACCAACTTCATCTATTTTATCAAAAATCTTATCGTCATCCATTTTTTAGATTTTCCTTTCTCTCGATATCTATTTATACATCGAGATTCTTTACATACTTGGCATTTGTCTCTATAAATTCACGACGTGGCTCAACCTTATCACCCATGAGCACGTTGAATGTCATGTCTATTTCTGACTCGTCATCATCATCAATGGCTACACGCAGAAGAATTCTTCTCTCAGGATCCATTGTTGTCTCCCAAAGCTGCTCTGCATCCATCTCTCCAAGACCTTTATATCGCTGAATCTTGTTATTTTGATCTCTTCCAACCTCATCAAGTATATTGTTTAATTCGTCATCACTGTATGCATACCATACTTTTTTGTTTCTCTCCAGCTTGTAAAGAGGTGGCTGTGCCAGATACACATGTCCCTTCCTTATGAGGTCAGGCATAAATCTGTAGAAGAATGTAAGCAGCAATGTTGCAATATGTGCTCCATCCACATCGGCATCAGTCATGATGATTATTTTGTTATATCTAAGTTTTTCTATGTTGAAATTCTCATGGATACCTGTTCCAAATGCGGTGATCATAGCTTTTATCTCTTCATTTCCAAGTATCCTGTCAATTCTTGCCTTCTCAACATTCAAGATCTTACCACGAAGTGGAAGTATAGCCTGGGTTGATCTTGATCTGGCAGTCTTTGCTGAACCACCGGCAGAATCTCCTTCGACTATATAAATCTCACAGTTCTTAGGATCCTTATCTGAACAATCTGCAAGCTTTCCAGGAAGTGCCATGTTGTCTGAAAGATTTGCTTTTCTTGCAACATCCCTTGCCTTTCTTGCTGCTATTCTGGCTCTCTGTGCCACAGCTGCTTTGTTGACTATTATCTTGGCAATCTGAGGATTCTGCTCAAGATAATATGTGAGCTGTTCTGTAACTACACTCTCAACTGCAGGTCTTGCCTCTGAGTTACCAAGTTTCTGTTTTGTCTGTCCTTCAAACTGAGGATCTCCGATTTTTATTGAAACTATAGCTGCCAGTCCCTCTCTGAGATCATCACCTGAAAGATTATCATCCTTTTCCTTGAGAATGTTGTTCTTTCTGGCATAATCATTAAATACCTTTGTTATAGCTGACTTAAATCCTGTAAGATGTGTACCACCCTCAGGTGTATTGATATTATTTACAAAACTGTATGTTGACTCATTATATGAATCGTTATGTTGAAGTGCTACCTCAACACTTATTCCTTCTCTTACTCCCTCACAGTAGATAACTTCGTTGTACAGAGGATCTCTATGTCTGTTAAGATATGTGACAAACTCTTTTATACCTCCCTCATAGTGGAATGATCTCACTTTTTCTGGTATAAGTCTCTTGTCTGTGAGAGAAATCTTAAGTCCCTTTGTGAGAAAAGCCATCTCACGAAGTCTGTTTCTGAGAATATCGTAATCATATACATTATCCTCGAATATAGTATGATCAGGTAAAAATGTAACCTTTGTTCCGGACACTCCTTCTGGCGCATCACCTATAACCTTAAGCTTGTACATTACCTTACCTTTTTCATATCTCTGTTTATATATCTTTCCGTCTCTTGTTATCTCTACTTCAAGCCATGTTGAAAGTGCATTGACTACAGACGCTCCAACTCCATGAAGTCCTCCTGATACCTTGTATCCTCCACCGCCGAACTTACCGCCGGCATGAAGTATGGTAAATACAACTTCAACTGCAGGTATTCCCTGTTTTTTATGCATTCCAACAGGTATTCCACGTCCATCATCCACAACTGTTATGGAGTTATCCTCATTGATATATACCTGAATGTGGGTACAATATCCAGCCAGAGCCTCGTCTACAGAATTGTCCACTATCTCATATACGAGATGGTGAAGTCCAGTGGAGGATGTACTTCCTATGTACATACCAGGTCTTTTTCTGACTGCCTCCAGTCCCTCCAAAACCTGTATCTGTTCTGCTCCATAATTATCATTTTCCATTGTTATGATTCCTCCGTTCTTACTCTGGTGGCTGTTCCCTCCACCACACTATAAACATTGTTTATTATTACCTGTTCTTTTATAAACTCATCATAACCTGTACAGGTTATGATCGTCTGAATATCCCTTATCTCGTCTATGAGAGCGTTTCTCCTGTCAGTGTCAAGTTCACTCATCACATCGTCAAGAAGTAATATAGGATTGTCATTTATTATCTTTCTCACAAGCTTTATCTCTGCCATCTTAAGAGAAAGTGCAACTGTTCTCTGCTGTCCCTGAGAACCATACTTTCTCGCATCAATTCCATTTATGAGAAAACTTATATCGTCTCTGTGAGGACCAGTCTGAGTACTTGAGTATTTCATATCTGTGTTAAGTTTTTCCTGAAGTATATTCTCAAAATTATCTTCATCCACATTGTATTCATATACTATCTCAAGCTGTTCCTTCCCACCTGTCAGTCTGCTATGGATATCACCGATAATCTCATTCATCATCTCAATAAAATTTCTTCGTTCTTTTATTATCTTTGATCCATAATTTACAAGCTGCACATCCCATACATCCAATGTATCTATGAGACTTTTATTATAATAAATCTGCTTTAGCAGATTATTTCTCTGATTGAGTATCTTGTTATATGATGCCAGATTCTGATAATACAATCTGCTTATCTGACAAAGTTCAAGATCCATAAACCTTCTTCTCTCAGCAGGTCCATTTTTTATGATTGACAGATCTTCGGGTGAGAAAAATATGACATTCAAAAGACCATACAATTCAGCTGCTCTTTTTATTGCAATTCCATCGATAGCCACACCTTTATTCTTATTTTTTCTGAGGTGCATATCTATCTTGTGGGATACATCTGCCTTTTTTATGAAAAGTCTTATATGACTTTCATCCTCACCTATCCTGATAATATCTCTGTCTTTTGTTCCTCTGTGCGATTTTGTTGTGGCTGCCATGTATATAGATTCAAGTATATTGGTTTTTCCCTGGGCATTGTTGCCATAGAGTATATTTGTATTTTTTCCAAATTCAACCTTGACTTGTCTGTAATTTCTGTAATTGTTCAATTCTATAGACTCTATATACATTTCTTTCACCATCTTTTAGATGATATAGACAATTACTTTTGTATGCTTATCTTATCACCATCAAATTCTACTTCATCACCGTCATAAAGTTTTCTTCCACGTCTGGTCTCAATCTCTCCATTTACAATAACCAATCCCTGGACTATATACTCTTTAGCCTCAACACCTGACTCCACAAGTCCAGCAGCCTTGAGTGCCTGACCAAGCTTTATAAAATCATCTCTTAACTTAATTATCTCCATCTTATTACTGTCCCTTCTATGATCAACTATGATCCAACTTTATTCATTAAAATGATTATATTATTCTTCATTGATACCCATAGGAAGAATAAGGTAAATATAAGAACCTGCATCATCCTTGATCACACATGGAGATTTTGTATTGTTAAAGTAGATTGTTACATTCTCATCATCTATAACCCTGAGGGCATCTATGATAAGTTTTGGATTAAATCCTATTACTAGGTTATTTCCCTCTTTCTCTATATCTATCTCATCATTCAATGAACCAATTAGAGAACTTATCTTAAGTCCAAGATTTCTATCCTCTATACTGAGTCTGATAGGTTTCTTATCTGACTCCTTTATGAGAAGTGTTGCTCTGTCCAAACTATCAAGAAACTCTCTCTTGTTTATCTTCATCTTTATCTGATAATCAACTGAAAGCATATGGTTTATTCTGAAATACTCACCCTCTATCAATCTTGATACAACCTTAGTGTTGTCAAACTCGAATAAAATATTATTCTCATTAAAATAAATATTTACAGGATCATCAACTCCACCGTTCATTATTTTACTAATATCACTAAGTGATTTTCCAGGTACTACTACCTTTATATCTGAATTGTCACCTTTGAGATCTATATAACGGATAGATATTCTGTGTCCATCAAGTGATACTACACTGAGTCTGTTGTTTGAAACCTCAAACAACTCACCTGTCATAAGCTTGTTATTCTCATTATCTGATATTGAAAAAATAGTCTGATTGATAACATCTCTCAATGCAAACTGAGATATAGTTATATACTTGTCTTTTGAAACTACTGGGAGATTTGAAAAATCATTTCCTGACTTACCAGGTAAATTAAACTCAAGTCTTTCACATTTGATAATGGTTTTGTTATCCTTATCACTCTCTATAGAAATATCACTATCTGGAAGTTTTCTTATGAAATCCGAAAAGAGTTTAGCCTCAAGAGCAACCTTTCCATCCTCTATTACAGTACCATCTACATAGCTTTCTATACCTATCTCCATATCATTGGCTGTAAGTTTTATTATTCCGCCCGATGCCTCTACAAGTATACAGGATAATATTGGATGGGTAGTTTTGTTTGATACAGCCTTTGATACTGTAGTGATACCCTGAAGTAAATTTGCTTTTCTTATAGATATCTTCATTATAAGTTAAAACTCCTTTCATGTTCGAAAACTTATTTATGTCTGTGGAACCTTAATGTTGACAAATAAAATCAACAGGCGGCGCCATGTATATATATATTAAATTTATTAGCAGTAGTACTGTCTCTTATACAC